>JARIBR010000210.1 GCA_029258695.1 Quadrisphaera sp. | reverse complement strand
CGAGGCCGCCCACACGCAAGGCGACAACGGCCACGTGGTCGCCACGGACACCCAGAAGAACACCGTGTACGGGCTCGCCAAGGAGAAGGGCATCGGCTCCATCGAGGAGTTCGGCCTCACCCTCGGCGCCCACTTCACCTCGGAGTTCGACTGGGTGAGCGGTGGCCGCTGGGCCATCGACGAGTACGCGTGGAACCGCATCCCCGTCGGCGGGGAGGGCCACGACCACGCCTTCTCCAAGGACACCAGCGAGCGGCGCACCACCGTCGTCGTGGTCGACGGCGACGCGAGGACCGTCATCTCGGGGATCAGCGACCTCACGGTGCTGAAGTCCACCGGCTCCGGCTTCGTGGGTTTCCCGCGCGACCGCTTCACCACGCTCGCCGAGACCACCGACCGCATCCTCGCGACCGAGGTCACGGCGAAGTGGCGCTACACCAGCACCGACCTCGACTTCGACGCCGTCTACGCCGACGTCCGCAGGATCCTCCTGGAGACGTTCGCGAGCGAGCACTCCCTGGCGCTGCAGCAGACGCTGTTCCAGATCGGGGAGAACGTGCTCGAGGCCCACCCGGAGATCGCGGAGCTGAGGTTCTCGATGCCGAACAAGCACCACTTCCTCGTCGACCTCAGCCCCTTCGGGCTCGAGAACGAGGGCGAGATCTTCTTCGCGGCCGACCGGCCCTACGGCCTCATCGAGGCGACCGTCGTGCGCGACGACGCCGAGGCCGCACCCGGCGCGTGGGAGACCGTCCCCGGCTTCTGCTGAGGCACGACGTGGCCGGCCGTGCTGCGGCCCGGCCGGCCACCTCCCGCTCCATCGCTCCACCCCGCTCCATCGCTCCACCCCCCACCCATGCCAGACCCGAACGAGAGGACGAGCGATGGCCGTGAGCAGCGACCCGTCGACCGCACCAGAGCCCGAGATCAGGCCCGAGGACGAGAAGCTGTCCATCGGTGCCTCGTACGCCTACGGGCTGCAGCACATCCTCACCATGTACGGCGGTGTCATCGCCCCGCCGCTCATCGTCGGCGGCGCCGCCGGGCTCGACGGCGCACAGCTGGGCCTGCTGGTCTCCGCGGCGCTGTTCGTCAGCGGGCTGGCCACCATCCTCCAGAGCGTCGGCATCCCGTTCTTCGGCGCCAAGCTCCCCCTGGTCCAGGGCGTCTCGTTCGCCTCGGTCTCGACGATGGTGACGATCGCCACCGGCTCCGGTGGGCTCCCCGCCGTCTTCGGGGCGATCATCGCTGCAGGAGCCATCGGGCTGGTCATCACCCCGTTCTTCTCCCAGGTGGTCCGGTTCTTCCCCGCCGTGGTCACCGGGACGATCATCACGGTGATCGGCCTGTCGCTGCTGCCGGTCGCCTTCCGCTGGACCCTGGGCAACAACGACTCCCTGCCCGACTTCGGGTCCCTCGGCAACATCGGCCTCGGCGCGTTCACCCTCGTGGTGATCCTCATCATCAGCCGGGTGTTCGAGGGCCCGCTCTCGCGACTCGCGATCCTGCTGGGCCTGGTCATCGGGACCCTGTTCGCGCTCGTCATCGGGAAGGCCGACTTCTCGCTGGTGCCCGAGGGCGCGATCTTCGCCTTCCCCCAGCCCTTCGAGTTCGGTCTGCCGACGTTCCAGATCGGCGCCATCATCTCGATGACCATCGTCATCCTCGTCATCATGACCGAGACGACCGCGGACACCCTGGCCGTCGGGGAGATCGTCGGCACCAAGGTCGACGCCCGCCGCGTCGGGGACGCGCTGCGCGCCGACATGCTGGCCACCACCGTGGCCCCGGTCTTCAACACCTTCCCGGCCAGCGCCTTCGCCCAGAACGTCGGCGTCGTCGCCATCACGGGGGTCAAGAGCCGCTGGGTCGTCGCCGCAGGCGGCTCGGTGCTCTTCCTCCTGGGCCTGCTGCCGATCCTCGGCCGCGTCATCGCTGCGGTGCCCTACCCCGTCCTGGGCGGCGCGGGCATCGTGCTCTTCGGCACGGTGGCGGCCAGCGGCATCCGCACCCTGTCGAAGGTCGACTACGACGGCAACCTCAACCTCATCCTCGTCGCGACCGCCATCGCCTTCGGCATCCTGCCGATCGCCTCGCCGGAGTTCTACGAGGAGTTCCCGACGTGGTTCGTGCTCATCTTCGACTCCGGCATCACGGCGGCCTCCATCGTCGCGGTCCTGCTGAACTTCCTCTTCAACGAGATCAGCGTCGGGAAGAAGAAGGACCCGAACACGTTCTCCGCCGCGCCGGCGCTGCAGGTCCGCGAGGACGAGGCGGACGTCCTGCGCTCGGGCGGGTCGTTCGACAGCGGGCGTCCGGTGTACCCGGGCGGCAACCAGCTGGGCTCGGGAACGGCGCAGGACGCGCCAGGCCGTCGCCCCGGCTCGGACCACTGACCATGGGCGAGGCCCGGGGGGTGGTGGTCGCGCTGCGCCGCTCCACCCCCCGGGCCTCGCCCGCGGCCTCACCCCGTGCCTCAGCGCGGCGGGGGGGTGAGCTCGGCGGCCAGCGAGCGCGCGGCCTGCTCGAGGCGGGGCACCACGGCGGCGACCACGTCGTCGGTCATGCGGGTGACCGGCCCGGAGACGGACATCCCCATCCGCGTGGGAGCGCCGGGCACGGTCACCGCCACGCAGCGCACGCCCACCTCCTGCTCCTCCTCGTCCAGCGCGTACCCCCGGTCCCCGACGACGTCGAGCTCGGCGAGGAACGCGTCGAGATCGGTGATGGTGGCCGGGGTGCTGGGTGGCAGACCGGTGCGCTGCACCAGCGCGACCACCTCGTCCGGGGCCTCCTGGGCCAGCTCGGCCAGCATCGCCTTGCCCACCGCCGTGCAGTGGGGGGTGACGTGCCGGCCCACCTCGGTGAACATCCGCATCGCCCGGGTGGACTGGGCCTGGGCGACGTAGACCACCTCGTCGCCCTCGAGCAGCGCGAGGTTCGCGGACTCACCGGTCGCGGCGACCAGGTCGCCCAGGTAGGGGCGGGCCCACGTCTCGAGGAGGCGGGAGGAGGTCTCCCCGAGGCGCATCAGCCGGGGGCCCAGCGTGTACTGGCGCGAGGGCTCCTGGCGCACGTAGCCCAGGTCCACCAGGGTCCTCACGAGGCGGTGGATGGTGGCCATCGGCATCCCCGCGCTCGCGGCGAGCTGCGAGAGCGTCGCCCGCCCGCCCGCGTCGGCGAGGGCCTCCAGGAGGGCGAAGCCCCGCGTCAGCGACTGCACGCCGCCGCTCCTGGGGGCGGGCGGGGTCTTGGCCGGTGGGGTCCCGGCAGCGTCGTCGGTCGGCGTCATGGCGCTCACAGCGGTCTCTCCGTCACGGTGGGTGGCGCTCCGGCTCGGGTGCGCCCTAGGGTCAGCGCCCTCTCGATCTCTTCCAGCAGAACAACCTATCCGCACAGCAAAAAGAACGGGTGACGACATGTCCACTCCCAGCCCCGGGTACTCCATCACCGTGCGCGTCAGCGCGCCGGCCGCCGCGAACACCACCGCCGCGCTCACCGCGGCGGTCAGCGAGGCGGGCGGAGCGCTCACCGCGCTCGACGTCGTCGAGAGCCACCCGGAGACGATCACCGTCGACGTCACCTGCAACGCCGCGGACGGCGAGCACGCGGAGCAGATCACCGAGGCCTTCAAGAGGATCGACGGAGTCACGGTCGGCAAGGTCAGCGACCGGACGTTCCTCCTCCACCTCGGCGGCAAGATCGAGGTCAACCCCAAGGTGGCACTGCGCAACCGCGACGACCTCTCCCGTGCCTACACCCCGGGCGTGGCGCGCGTGTGCATGGCGATCGCGGAGAACCCCGACGACGTCCACAACCTCACCATCAAGCGCAACACCGTCGCGGTGGTGACCGACGGCTCTGCCGTGCTCGGACTGGGCAACATCGGCGCGGCCGCGTCCCTGCCGGTGATGGAGGGCAAGGCGGCGCTGTTCAAGCAGTTCGCCGACGTCGACGCCTGGCCGGTCTGCCTCGACACCCAGGACACCGAGACGATCATCGAGATCGTGCGGGCCATGGCCCCGGTGTACGGCGGGATCAACCTCGAGGACATCGCCGCGCCGCGCTGCTTCGAGATCGAGGACCGGTTGCGCGAGATGCTCGACATCCCGGTCTTCCACGACGACCAGCACGGCACCGCCATCGTCACCCTCGCCGCGCTGACCAACGCGCTGCGCGTGGTGGGCAAGAACCTCGCGGACGTGCGCGTCGTCGTCTCCGGGGTGGGCGCCGCCGGCAACGCCATCATCCGGCTGCTGCAGGCCCAGGGGGCCAGCGACATCATCGGCTGTGACCGCCACGGCGCCGTCGACCCGTCCAAGCCCGACCTCGACCCGGCGCGGCGGTGGATCGCCGACCACACCAACCCGCGCGGGGTCCGCGGCACCCTCAAGGAGGTCATCGCCGGCGCGGACGTCTTCATCGGCGTCTCCGCGCCGAACATCTTGACCGGCGACGACATCGCCACCATGGCCGACCAGGCCATCGTCTGCGCCATGGCCAACCCCGTGCCCGAGGTCGACCCCCTCGAGGCGGGCCGCCACGCCGCCGTCGTGGCGACGGGGCGCTCGGACTACCCCAACCAGATCAACAACGTCCTGGCCTTCCCCGGGGTCTTCCGCGGCCTGCTCGACGCCCGGGCGTCGGACATCACCCCCGAGATGATGGTCGCGGCCGCCACGGCCATCGCCGACTGCGTCGCCCCGGAGCAGCGCAACGCCAACTACATCGTCCCGAGCGTCTTCGACCCCTCCGTGGCGCCCGCCGTCGCGGCCGCCATCAAGGCCGTCGCCACGCCGCGCAAGGCCGCCAGCGCCGTCGGGCAGGGGCAGCGATGAGCGCCGGCGAGGGGTCGATCGACGCGCTCGCCGACGCCCTGGACGCGCGGCTGGCGGCCTCCGACGAGGACGTCGAGCGCCGCTACCCCGGGGACGCGGGCACCCGTCAACCCGTGCACACGGTCTACGTGCCCGCCGACCAGGTCACCGCCCGGCTCCCCGCGCAGTGGGGCGAGGCGGCGCTCGAGCTGCTCGACGCGGGCCTGCCCAGCGCCGCGCGGGTCAGCGAGGTGACCGGGATCGACGCTGCCCTCGCGCAGGAGGTGCTGCCCCTGGTCCGCGAGAAGCTGGCGCGCGAGCCGATCGAGGACCTGCGCATCGACTTCGAGGACGGCATCGGCGACCGCGGGGACGCCGGCGAGGACGCGGTGGTGGACTCTGCCGTCGACCAGCTGCTGGCCGCGGTGGAGGGGGGCAGCGCGCCGCCCTTCGTGGGCCTGCGCTTCAAGTCCTTCGAGTCCCCGACCCGTCGGCGCGGCCTGCGCACGCTCGACCGGTTCGTCGGGCGCCTGGCCGCCGGCGGCGAGCTCCCCGAGGGGTTCCTCCTCACGCTGCCGAAGGTCACGGCCGTGGAGCAGGTGGGCGCGATGGTCACCGCGTGCGAGCACCTCGAGGCGGCGTACGGGCTGCACGCCGGTCGGCTGGGCTTCGAGATCCAGGTGGAGACCCCGCAGTCCGTCGTCATGGCCGACGGCCGCTCCGCGGTGGCGCCGATGATCGCCGCGGCGGCCGGGCGCTGCACCGGGCTGCACTACGGCACGTACGACTACTCGGCCTCCCTCGGCATCGCCGCCGGTGAGCAGAGCATGGAGCACCCTGCGGCCGACCACGCCAAGGCCGTCATGCAGGTCTCCGCCGCGGGCACGGGCGTGCGGCTGTCCGACGGGTCGACCAACGTGATCCCCGTGGGCGATCGCGCCGCCGTCGACGCGGCGTGGGCGCTGCACGCCCGCCTGGTGCGTCGTTCGCTCGCGCGCGGCTTCTACCAGGGGTGGGACCTCCACCCCGCCCAGCTGCCGACCCGCTACCTGGCGACGTTCGCCTTCTACCGCGACGGCCTGGCCGGCGCCCTGGAGCGCTTGCGGGCGTACGTCGCCCACGACACGTCCGGGTTCCTCGACGAGCCGGCGACGGCTCGCGCCCTGGCCTGGTTCGTCGCGCGGGGGCTGCAGTGCGGCGCGGTGAGCGAGGAGGAGGTGCGCACGGCCACCGGGCTGGACGGGCGCCAGCTCGTCGTCCTGGCGCACCCCCGGCTGCCGCTGCCCGGGCCCGAGGCCTGACGCAGCGACCTTGACGGCGACGGACCATCACCGATAGTGTTCCGTAGAGCAGACATACTTTTCCACAGAGCGGATTAATGATGACCCACTCCCTGCCGTACGCGGTGAACTGCTCGCTGATGTTCACCGAGGTGCCGCTGATGCAGCGCGCCGCCGCCGCGAAGGACGCCGGTTTCGACGCCGTCGAGTTCTGGTGGCCCTTCGCCGAGGCGGTGCCCTCGGACACGGCCGTGGACGCCTTCGTCGCCTCCGTCCGTGACAACGGCGTCCAGCTGGTCGGCCTCAACTTCTTCGCCGGCGACATGCCCGGCGGCGACCGCGGCCTGGTCTCCTGGCCGCAGCGCTCCTCGGAGTTCCGCGACAACGTCGACGTGACCCTCGGCATCGGGGAGCGCCTCGGGTGCAGCGCGTTCAACGCCCTCTACGGCAACCGCGTCGACGGCGTGAGCGCCGGCGAGCAGGACGACCTGGGCGCCGAGAACCTCACCCTGGCCTCCCGCGCCGCGCAGCGGATGGGGGGCACCGTGCTCCTGGAGGCCGTGAGCGGCACCGACGCCTACCCCGTCAAGACCGCCGCGGACGCGGTCTCGATCATCGAGCGCGTCGAGAAGGAGTCCGACGTCCACAACCTCGGGTTCCTCTGCGACCTCTACCACCTCGCGGTGAACGGCGACGACCTCGCGTCGGTCATCGACACCCACGTCGGGCGCATCAGCCACGTCCAGGTCGCCGACGCCCCCGGGCGCGGCGAGCCCGGCAGCGGCGAGCTGCCCCTCGACGACCTCCTCGCCCGCCTCCAGACCGTCGGCTACGACGGCTGGGTGGCTCTGGAGTACAAGCCCACCACCACCACCGCCGAGAGCCTGCGCTGGCTCCCGGCCGACCGCCGCGGGACCTCGGACGGTCCCACCGCAGGAACGGAGCGTCTCGCATGAGCGACAAGCAGAAGGTCGCCTTCATCGGCCTGGGCATCATGGGTGCCCCGATGGCCGCCAACCTCGTGAGCGCCGGCTTCGACGTCGTCGGCTACAACCGGAGCCAGGGCGCCGTCGACAAGCTGGTGGAGGCCGGCGGCCGGGGGGCGTCCTCGATCGCCGAGGCCGTCGCCGACGTCGACGTCGTCGCGGTGATGGTGCCGGACTCCCCGGACGTCGAGGACGTGCTCACCGGCGAGGAGGGCGTCTTCGCCTCCGCGAAGGCCAACACCCTGGTCATCGACTTCTCCTCCATCCGCCCCGACGTCTCCGCGCGCCTGGGCGCCGTCGGCGCCGACGCCGGCTTCCGGGTGCTCGACGCCCCGGTCTCCGGTGGCGAGCCGGGCGCCAAGGAGGGCGTGCTCTCGATCATGGTCGGCGGCGCCGCGGAGGACTTCGCGGCGGCCCGCGAGGTCTTCGACGCCGTCGGCAAGACCATCGTCCACGTGGGCCCCGCCGGCTCCGGGCAGACCGTCAAGGCCGCGAACCAGCTCATCGTCGCGGGCAACATCCAGCTCGTCGCGGAGGCGCTGGTCTTCCTCGAGGCCTACGGCGTCGACACCGGCGCCGCCCTGGAGGTCCTCGGGGGCGGGCTCGCCGGCTCGACCGTCATGGCCCGCAAGGGCGAGAGCATGCGGGCGCGGGAGTTCACCCCCGGCTTCCGCCTGGAGCTCCACCACAAGGACATGGGCATCGTCACCTCCGCGGCCCGCGAGGCCGGCGTGGTCATCCCCGTCGGCGCGCTCGTCGCCCAGCTCGTCGCCGCCACCGTCGCCTCCGGTGACGGCAAGCTCGACCACTCGGGGCTGCTCAAGCTCGTCGAGCAGCTCTCCGGCACCGCGAAGGCCTGAGCGACCCGGGGCCGCGGAGCCGCCGCGTCGACGCGGCGGCTCTGCGGGCCCGGCTCCTCTCGGCCCGCTCCTCACCCCACCGTCTGCTCCCACCCCACCCTCCCGCCCTGTGAAAGGCCCGCCATGCCCCGCATGACCGCAGCCCGCGCCGCCGTCGAGATCCTCAAGATCGAGGGCGCCACCCAGCTCTTCGGC
>JARIBR010000163.1 GCA_029258695.1 Quadrisphaera sp. | reverse complement strand
CGCTCGTAGAAGACGTACTCCGCCACGGGGTCCAGGTGGTCGAGGATGCCGGCGCGGGCGAAGACGTCGAACAGCGAGTAGTACGTCGACGACAGCGCGCGGATCGAGTGCTCCTCGAAGCGCCCGGTCTCGGTGTTGAAGGACCCGCGCATCTTGCCGCCGCACTCGTCCGCGGCCTCGATGACGGTGACCTCGACGTCGTCCTGCTCGCTCAGCTCGAACGCCGAGACGAGACCTGAGATCCCGCCGCCGATGACGGCGACCTGGTGCGTCGACATGACAGACCTCCTCGGTGTCCAGGGGCTGCCCGGACGGCGTCCCCTTCGTCCGAGATCGACCCTAGCCGCGGGCATGGACGGCTCACGACGGCCCCATCGTCCCCCTCGGCGCCGGCCCGAGCCGGGGCCCTCAGGCCTGCCCTCAGGCCCGCGCGCGGGCCCCCGGCCGCGCGGGCTCGCCGCCGCGCTCCATGAGTCCCTCGTCGACGAGGTCCACCGGGGGGCGCTGCTCGTGGGTGAGGTCGATGGTCGGCTCCAGCGCCGGGGCGCCGCGCCACGGTCCGCGGACGGGGCGCTGCGCACGCAGGCCGTGCTTGCGGAAGAAGCGCAGCGCGGAGCGCACGTGGCGCCGCGTCAGCGGGTTGGTGAGGGCCGCCAGGCGCCCGCCCGCGGCGCTGCCCCGGCCGTGGGTGTGGTGGCACAGCGCCCGGGGCAGGTAGTGGACGGCCCAGCCGCCTTGCCAGAAGCGCAGGCACCAGTCGACGTCCTCGAAGTACAGGAAGTAGGAGGCGTCCATCTCCCCGACGTCGGCCAGCGCGCTGCGGCGCACGCACATCGCGGCACCGAGGACCCAGTCCGCCGGCATGGGCGCCTGCTCGCTCACGGCGCGCTCGAGGCGCTCGCGGTCGAGGAAGCGGGCCAGCTCGGCGCGCCCGGTGGCGGTGCGGCCCAGCGCGGTGTGGCGGTAGGCCACCGTGGCGGGCCGGTAGTAGCGGAACGCGGTGTGCTGCAGGGAGCCGTCGTCGTTGCGCACCTGGGGGGCCACCATCCCGCAGCTGCGGTCGGCGTCGAGGTGGGCGGCGAGGGCGTCGAGGCACCCGTCGTCGACGCGCACGTCGGCGTTGAGGACCATCGCGTAGCCGTCCGTGCTGGCCAGCAGCCCGCGGTTGACCAGGGCCCCGAAGCCCACGTTGCGCGGGACGGGCACGTAGGTCACGTGCAGGCGGTGGCGGTCCACGCGGGGGCGCAGGTCCGGCTGGGCCTCGGAGTCGACGACGAAGACCTCCCCGAGACGCTCGTTCGTCGCGTCCGCGAGGGCGTCGAGGCAGGTGAGGAGGGCCTCGGGGGAGCGGTAGTGGGTGATGACGACGCTGACGCGCGGCGCGGGGTGAGCCATGGCGCTCCTTGCGGGCGATGATAACGGCCTGTAGACCCATAGTGTCTTTGGGTGACTAGACCGTAGCCCTCGGATAGCGCGCAGCGGAGGAGAACGGTGAGACGTTCTCACTCTCGGCAACATCAAGAGACTGACGGTGGCCGCTTCATCGCAGCGCACGGCGGGGCGCCGTGGGGTCGGGGCGCCTGGCGTTCAGCCGCTCGCGGAGACCGACTGCTCGGTGTGCGTCTGCGACCGGCTCGTCGGGTCCCCTCGTCGACCGGCGTCCATCACCAGCGAACGGATGCGGCGGGCGAACTGGTCAGGGGAGAAGCGTGCGCCGTGGGTGGCCACCGCCCGCGGGTCGAAGGACGGCAGGTGACGCAGCGTCCAGGCCAGGGAATCGGCCGTGGCCTCCTCGACGAAGCACCCCGAGACCCCGGGGTCGGTGGAGTCCAGGAAGCCGCCGGCGCGCAGCAGCACCGACGGTGTGCCGAAGGTATTGGCCTCGAGCGGTGTCAGGCCGAAGTCCTCGTACGACAGGCTGATGATCGCCCGAGCGTTGGCGTAGAGCCAGCGCAGCTGCTCGTCGGGCACGCGGCCGCACCAGTGCTCATGGGGTTCTGCGCCACCGGGAGGAGCCTCCGACCCGACGATCGCCAGGCGTCCTTCGCCGTGGGCCCGCACCCCGGACGACACCGCGCTGACGTTTTTGTATCCGCGCCCGCGAGCGACGGTGAGCCAGAATCCCGGCTCCAGGCCGGCGACGGGCTCCTGGGGGCCGTCCGTCTCGATCCCCACCGGGGGGAAGACGACGGTCGCCTCCCGCTCGTAGACCGCCTCGATGCGTCTCGCCACGGAGGTCGAGTTGGCGATGTAGAGGTCGGCAGAGTCGGCAGCAGCGCGGTCCCAACGCCTCAGACGCGGCCTCAGCGCCTTCATCGCCACCCGCTGGGCCGGGCTGACCAGGTAGTCCCCCGGTTGGTACAGCCATCTCGGCGGGTTGTGACAGTAGATGATCTTTCGTGCGCCGTCAGGGGCGCGGAGTCCGTGGGCCCAGCCGCTGCTGCTGGCCAGGACCACCTCGCACGGTGCGATGTCCATGGACGACCAGGCCCCCGCCAGGAAGGGCAGGGCGCGTCGAGGATCCCGTCGCAGGATGGGCAGCCGTTGCAGCGGCGACGTCCGCACGTCGACATCGGCGAGCTCGGGGAACGTCGAGGGCGCGTCGTACAGGCTGGTGTGGAGCGGGGCGCCGGGGAAGGCGCGGGCGAGGTGCAGCGCGACCCGCTCGGCGCCACCGCGCTGGGTCAGGTAGTCGTGGGCGAGGGAGACCACCGGTTGCTCGACGGGGGAGTCGTCGCTGCCAGGCCCTGCCATGTCGTCCCTCTCTCAGCACGTCGTCCGGGGGTCGACCCTCGTGAGCGGGCTCTACCTCTCCGGAGCGGTGCGAACACCGAGAGTCAGGACTATGTCACAGCTTTGTCCGCTCCTCGTATGCTTTGCCCGTTTTGCTGGCCTCTTCGGCCGCTGCAGCGACGCGATCCGGCAGGGCTGCTCGACCACCGATCACCACGAGGCGGTCGGGAGGGCGGCGACGCAGGGCGTCTCGCACCACGTCGGGGAGCCCGGACGGTGCCGTCAGGAGCACGGGCATCCGAAAGGTCCCTCCCACGAGGGCGTCGGCGAAGCTGTTGCCGCTCGCGAGGACGACCCCGTCGACCTGCTCGCTACGCTCGGTCTGGCTGGACCAGACCGCTACCGACGTCTCGTAGCGGTCGCTGCCCACCAGCGAGCTGGTCCGCAGCCCGGCGGCGGTCGCCAGCGCGGCGCCCTCCACCGCAGCGGCGGCAGGCCCGCCGACGGCCGTGACCTGCCCGCGGAGCCCGGGCAGGCAGCGGGTGAGCGAAGCCACCGTGGACGCGGGCAGCTGGTCTCCATCAGTGAACAGCAGCGTCCGGCCCTCGGAGGCCAGCAACCCCGAGGCAGACGCGCTGTCGGCGAAGCCGCGGCCCGTGGCCAGGACTGGTTCGCACCGGCCCCCCGACCGCGCCGCTACCTCCTCCGAGGTGGCGGCAGCGGTCTGGTACCGGTCTGCGCCCGAGAGGCGGCGGACGGTGAAGCCGAGGGCGAGGACGTCGCGCTCCACCTGCCGGTCCAGGGCCTCGGTGCCTCCGAGGAGGTGGACGGTGGCACCCGGGGCCAGAAGGCGGCGCAGGCCGTCTCCGGTGCGAGGGTCGAGCCCCTCACGACCGCTGAGCAGCAGCGGACCCTCCACCGCTCGGGAGAGCGGGGCTCCGACCATGGCGTCGGCGAAGTCGTCGCTGCCGGCCACGACGGCGGCGCTCGCGGGGGTGCTGCCCTCTGGCGCCAGGGCCGCCGCAGCCGCGAGAGCCGTGCCCACGCGGTCCGCCCCCGCGATGCGCTCGAACGTTGCCGGGCCCGGCGAGGTCGGCTCCGGCGCACCGACAGGTGCGTCCGGGATGGGGACGGGGACAGAGGTCGGGGCCGGCACCGGGACGCTCACCGGCGGAGCGGGGGGTCCGCCGGTGTCTCCGGGTGGCGGTGACGGCGTGGCCGGGGCATCGCCGGGGGGGCGTGGCATCGAGGTCGCGGACGCGGGGATGTCCACCAGGGTCACGCGATCGGGCACGCTGAGCTGCAAGGTGTCACCGTCGTTGGTGGCCCCCGTCTCCTGGAGGTGTCCCTCGTCGTCAAGGGTGCGCACGGTGGCGAGACCGAGCCGGTCGTCACCGGTGGCGAGCCCCAGGGAGACGTCCATGGGCGGCTGCTCGACCTCGCGGATGGGTTCGGGAGGTGTCTTGTCGCGTCCGCTCAGGTCGTCTCCGCTCACCTCGTGCCAGAGGGCGATGACGTGGCTGCCGTCGCGACGCTGGAGGACGACGTGGTGCAGGTACCTCGCGTCGAAGCCGGCAGGAGGGGTGACGTCGAGCCGGTAGTCCAGCCGCTCGGTCACCGCGGCGCCGGGGTCGGCGCCGTCACCCACGGCCCTCAGCAGCGACTGCACGGCGGTGTAGGCCGGTTTGGGGGTGAGGTCGTGGCGGACCAGCCCGAAGTGCGCCTCGCGGTCCTCCCCGGAGGGGTCGACGAACTCGTCGACCAGCTCGTAGGAGTACGTGCGCTCCAGCCCGAGGCGGAAGCCCTCCAGGAACAGGCGGGGCATGTACCGGCCCTGCATCTTCTCCGACTGGCCGAGGCGCCAGGTCGAGTAGCCGTTCTCGGTGGCGGACATGGGCAGGTCGCCGAAGGGGGGCCGGTAGGTCTCGAGGTTGATGGGGTGGCGGTCCATCGAGAGGGAGGGGAAGTCCGCGTTCCAGTAGTAGCGGTCGATGCCCGCGTAGGGCACCGGGTCGGTGAAGGTGTTGGGGCCCGGGTAGGGGTGGATGTTGCCCCAGTCGGCGGAACCCCTCAGCTGACCCGCTCCGTAGGGGTGGCCGCCGCCCCAGTACGTCCTGCCGAAGCTCATCCCGATCACCGGCAGCCTGGCCGAGGAGGAGTCCGACTGCGCTGCCCGGTATAGCTCCTGCTGCCACAGCAGCGGCCCCTGCGGGAACGGCTCACCGCGGTAGCGGCGGTCCTCGCGGGTCCAGAAGAGGTCCGGCTCGTTGGGCCCCTCGAGAGCGTCGACGGCTCCGGAGGCGATGAGCGGACGCATCGCCTCGAGGCGCGCGGCCGGGGTGTCCTCGTCCCCCGTGCGCCGGTCGACGACCACGGTGGTGGTGATCCCGTCCCGGTGGAGATCTGCGGCGCGCATCTCCTGGCCGCGCACGTGAGCGATGCCGCTGTCCACGAGCAGACGTCTGACGCCCTCGTAGTCACCGCCGTAGGGGGTGTCGGGATAGTCCCAGTGCACGTTCACCCCGAGGGAGTCCACGAAGGCCCCGGCGGCCCGCGTGGGCTGCCGCTCCACCGCGACGCTGCCCTCGGGCGGGCCGGTGCTGCTGGTCGTCTGCTCCAGCACGGCAGCGGGCGTGCACCCGGTGGCGATGACGAGGAGGGCGGCGAGCAGGGCTGGCCGGCGCAGGGCACGGCGGCGCAGGTGGCGACGTGTCGCGGCAGCAGAGGTCACGTGGGGTCTCTCCAGGCAGGGGGGGCCGAGCGGCGACGCGACCATGAAGGGTCTCGGCACGAGTGGAGCGGGTCTCAACGCCGCCACCGCTCCAGGGCTCGGCATTCACCAGGACGGGCGAGCACGGTCGTCCCCGGTGCCGCCGGGAAACCGGTAGCGTGCCACGGTGCACCAAAAGTCACGTTTCGTCCGCACAGAGTCACCGTCACGGCAGGCGCCGCGTCACGATGGCGGACGGCTCCGCGTCCTGTACCTCGGACACGTGGCACGGATGTCAGGCGGTGAGATCGCTCTGCTGCGACTGGTCACCTCGCTGCCCGACGACGTCGAGCCGATCGTGGTCCTCGCTGAGGACGGACCTCTGGTCGGTGCTCTGCGGAGGGAAGGCGTCATGGTCGAGGTCGTCGTCCTGGCGCCCGCGGGGCGAGAGCTCTCCCGCGGTGGCAACGGCGCCCTCGCCACGCTGGTGGCCGGCTGGCACCTGCTGCGCTATGCGCTGCTGCTGCGCCGCGTCATCGCTCGCCTGCACCCCGACCTCATCCACACCAACACCCTCAAGGCAGGCATCTACGGCTCCCTCGCCGGGCGGCTGGCGGGGGTTCCCGTCGTCTGGCACCTCCGGGACCGCTTGGCCACCGACTACATGCCGCGGCACTCCATCGCGCTGGTCCGCTCCCTCATGGCGATCCTGCCCCGCGGCGTCATGGTGAACAGCGCGGCCAGCGCCGGGACGCTGGGCATCGCCCGCCGGCGCCTGGTCGTGGTCTTCCCTGATCCCTACCTCCCCCGACGGGAGGTCGCACCGCCACCCGCGACGCTCGACCCCGACCGTCCGGTCGGCTTCCTGGTCGTCGGGCGGCTCGCGCGGTGGAAGGGCCAGGACGTCGCCGTGCGCGCCCTCGCGGCGTCAGGGCTGGAGGGCTGCACGCTCACGCTGGTCGGGGCGCCGCTCTTCCACGAGGACCGTTTCGCCGACGAGCTGGTGGCGCTGGTGGGTGAGCTGTCCCTGGACGACCGGGTGCTCGTGCGCGGTCACGTCGACGACGTCGAGGCCGAGCTCGGCGCTGCCGACGTCGTGGTGCACTGCTCGACCATCCCCGAGCCCTTCGGGCAGGTGGTGGTCGAGGCGATGGCCGCCGGCCGACCGGTCGTCGCCGCCGACGCCGGGGGCCCCGCC
>JARIBR010000145.1 GCA_029258695.1 Quadrisphaera sp. | reverse complement strand
CGGCCTTCCGCGAGGGCGGCTCGGTCACCGCCGGCAACAGCGCCGGCATCAACGACGGCGCCGCCGCGCTGCTCATCGCCTCCGAGCAGGCCGTGGAGCGTCACGGCCTCACGCCGATCGCCCGCGTCACCGGCGCCGCGACCGCCGGGGTCGAACCGTCCCTCATGGGCCTGGGGCCGGTGCCGGCGACGGAGAAGCTGCTGGGCCGCCACGGGATCGGCGTCGGCGACCTCGACCTCGTCGAGCTCAACGAGGCCTTCGCGGCCCAGTCCCTGGCGGTGCTGCGCCGCCTCGGGCTGCCCGAGGACGGCGAGCACGTCAACCCCCACGGCGGGGCCATCGCGCTGGGCCACCCGCTCGGCGCGTCGGGGGCCCGCCTGGTGCTCACCGCCGCCCTGGAGCTGCGCCGCCGCGAGGCGCGCCGGGCCCTGGCCACGATGTGCATCGGCGTCGGGCAGGGCATCAGCGTCCTGCTCGAAGCCCCCTGAGCCCGCCCCGACCAGCCACTCCCCGCGTCCCGCACCGCCACCCCGCTCGAGGAGGAGCACCCATGAAGAACCTCGACCCCGCCCCGGGCGACCTCGAACCCATCGAGAAGGCCTCCGTGGACGAGCTGCGGGAGCTGCAGCTGGAGCGCATGAAGTGGTCGGTGCGCCACGCCTACGACAACGTCGCGCACTACCGCACCTCCTTCGAGGCCGCGGGGGTCCACCCCGACGACCTGCGCGAGCTCTCCGACCTCTCGCGCTTCCCGTTCGTCACCAAGGGCGAGCTGCGGGACAGCTACCCGTTCGGGATGCTGGCCGTGCCGCGGCGCGAGCTGGCCCGCGTCCACGCCTCCTCGGGCACGACGGGTCAGCCCACCGTGGTGGGCTACACCCAGCGCGACCTCGACGTCTGGGCGGACGTCATGGCCCGGTCCATCCGCGCCTCCGGCGGGCGGCGCGGCGACATGATCCACGTCGCCTACGGCTACGGCCTCTTCACCGGAGGGCTCGGCGCCCACGGCGGCGCCGAGCGCCTGGGCTGCACGGTGGTGCCCGTCTCCGGCGGGCAGACCGAGCGTCAGGTCCGCCTCATCCGCGACCTCGAGCCGGACATCATCATGGTCACGCCCTCCTACATGCTCGCCATCGTCGACGAGATGGAGCGCCAGGGCGTCGACCCGGCGGCCACCTCGCTCAAGGCCGGCATCTTCGGCGCCGAGCCCTGGACCGACGCGATGCGCTCGGAGATGGAGCAGCGCCTCGACATGCACGCCGTCGACGTCTACGGGCTCTCGGAGGTGATGGGTCCCGGCGTCGCCAACGAGTGCGTGGAGACCAAGGACGGCCTGCACGTCTGGGAGGACCACTTCTACCCCGAGGTCGTCGACCCCGACACCGGCGAGCTGCTGCCCGAGGGCGCGGAGGGCGAGCTGGTGTTCACCTCCCTCACCAAGGAGGCGCTGCCGGTGATCCGCTACCGCACCCGCGACCTCACGCGGCTCCTGCCCGGCACGGCCCGGTCGATGCGCCGCATGGAGAAGGTCACCGGGCGCTGCGACGACATGATGATCCTGCGCGGGGTCAACCTCTTCCCCACGCAGATCGAGGAGCAGATCCTCGCCGTCCCCGCACTGTCCCCCCACTTCCAGTGCGTGCTGGTGCGCAGCGGGCGGATGGACGAGCTGGTCGTCCGCGTCGAGCGACGCCACGACGCCACCACCGTCGACGGCAGCGCCGGCGGCACGACCCTGGGCGCGCTGGTCAAACGCCACGCCGGGGTGAGCGTCACCGTCGAGGTGCTCGAGCCGGAGACCGTCGAGCGCTCCGCGGGGAAGATGAACCGCGTGCTGGACCAGCGCGGGGCGTCCGCGTGAGCGGTGGTGACGACGGCGCGACCGTTCCCGAGGGGATCGACCTGGTCGTCGACGGCGCCGTGGCCACCCTCGTCCTCGACCGTCCGCGCCGGCGCGGCGCCCTGGACGAGCCGGCGCTGCGGGCGCTGGGCTCCGTCGTGGACGACCTCGCGGCGCGGGTGCGGGCCGGTGACGTGCGCGCGGTGGTCGTCACCGGGACGGCGACGGCGTTCTGCGCCGGGCGCGACATCGTCGGGGTGGACCCGGCCGCCGAGGACGCCGGCGACGTGCTCGAGCAGCTGGTCAACCCGGTGGTCGCCGCGCTCTCCGCCCTGCCGGTGCCGACCATGGCCGCGGTCGAGGGCCCGGCGCTGGGCATCGGCCTGGGCCTCGCGCTGGCGTGCGACCTCGTGGTGGCCGCGCAGGACGCCGTGCTCGGCTCGCCGTTCGGGCGCATCGGCGCGGTGCTGGACTCCGGGGCGCACCGCTTCCTCGTCGACCGCGTCGGCGCGGCGCGCACCCTGGACCTCGTCTACACCGGGCGGATGCTCACCGGGGCCGACGCGCAGGCGTGGGGCCTGGTCGACCGGGCGGTGGCGACCGGCAGCGCCCGCACGGAGGCCGAGGCGCTGGCGGCCGGCTTCGCGGACGGCCCCACGGCGGCGTTCGCGGCGAGCAAGGCCCTCGTGTCACGGATCCGCGACGAGGACCTGTCGTTGGCCGCCGTGCTCGACGCCGAGGCCGCCGCCCAGCGCGAGGCCGGGCGCAGCGAGGACTACCGCGAGGGCTTCGCGGCCTTCGCGCAGAAGCGGTCGCCGACGTTCACGGGGCGGTGAGGCCTCGCCGCGGTCACGAGCG
>JARIBR010000081.1 GCA_029258695.1 Quadrisphaera sp. | reverse complement strand
CGAGCGAGCGAGAGCTGAGCGGCACCCGTTTCCTCACCGTGGCGGAGGTCGCCACGATGATGCGGGTGTCGAAGATGACCGTCTACCGGCTGGTGCACTCCGGCGAGATGCCGGCCGTGCGCGTCGGGCGCTCGTTCCGCGTGCCCGAGGCCGCCGTCGAGCAGTACCTGCAGCACTCCTTCATCGAGTCCGCCTGAGCGACCGCCCTGGGTGCGCCCGGTGGTCTGCCGGCCGGCGCGACGCGCTGTAGCCTGGGTCCACCCGCCGGCGACAGCCGGGACGTCGCCCAGGAGGGGCCGGACCGCCGCCCCGTCGAGCGGCACGTAGCGAACGCGAGGACCCATGGGCTCTGTCATCAAGAAGCGCCGCAAGCGCATGGCGAAGAAGAAGCACCGCAAGCTCCTGCGGCGCACGCGCCACCAGCGCCGCAACAAGAAGTGACCTCGAGGCCACGGCGCCGACCCGGCGCCGTGGCCTTCGTCGTCCTGGCCGCCCCATGACCGGGTCGACGTGACGGGCGACGGGCGCGGAGGTGGCGACCGGAGCGGTGGTGGCTCCGACGATGGCCGCACGGCGGCCGTCGACGTCGCCCCCGTCGTCGTGCTGCTCAGCCGTGACCGGTGCCACCTGTGCGACCGCGCCCGGGACGTGGTGCGCCAGGTCTGCGCCGAGGCAGCGGTGGACTGGACCGAGGTGGACGTGGACTCAGCAGCCTCCCGCCGTTCCGGCGTCCACGACCGCTGGACCGACCTCGTGCCCGTCGTGACGGTGGGCGGACGCCTGCTGGCCCACTACCGGGTGGAGGCCGAGGACCTGGCTGACGCGCTCGCCGATCATCGCGACGGCTGAGGGGCCCGGCCCCGCCGTCGTCGAGTTCGTGCATCGCTTCACAAGCCCTATCCTTGGACCATCGGCACCCGGCGCCAGCACCACCGCGCCGCGGTGGTCCCGCCCTGCCCACCCGTCCGTCTGGAGCCACCACGTCCACCGTGAGCACGTCCACGCCCCCCGCCGCCGCGACCACGGGCCGACCGGGCGCCCGAGCCTCCCGGTCCAGGCTCGCCGACGCCGCGGTCACCCGTCTCCCGCAGTACGTGCGGGCGCTGCGGTCGCTGGACGAGCGGGGCATCACCACGATCTCCTCCGAGGAGCTGGCGGCTGCCGCGCACGTCGGGTCGGCGACCCTGCGCAAGGACCTCTCCTGCCTGGGTTCCTTCGGCACGCGCGGCGTCGGGTACGGGGTCGCGCCGCTGCTGCGCCGCGTGGAGCGGGAGATCGGGCCGGGACCGTCGTGGAGCGTGGCCATCGTCGGGATCGGCAGCCTGGGGCACGCCCTGGCCAAGCACGAGGGGTTCGCCGGGGCGAGCACCCGCGTCGTGGCGCTCTTCGACGCCGACCCCGCGCGCATCGGCACCACCGTGGCCGGTCTGTCCGTGCGTGACGTCGCCGACCTCGAGGCGCACGTGAGCGCGCTCGGCGTGCGCATCGGCGTCCTGGCCGTGCCCGCGGGGCCCGTCCAGGCCCTGTGCGACCGCCTCGTCGACGCGGGGGTCACGAGCATCCTGAGCTTCTCGCCCGGGGACCCGGCGGTCCCGCAGGGCGTCAACGTCCGCTGCGTCGACCTCTCCGGCGAGCTCGCGATCCTCGCCTACCGCGAGGGGTGCCGCGCGGCCGACCTCGACCCCGCACCGGCGGCCACCCGATCGCTGGTGGAGGCGTCGTGAGCCTGCTCACCGTGGGGCTGTCCCACCGCAGCGCTCCCATGGATCTCCTCGAGCGCGCGGCGCTGGGCGCCGACGGCGCGCGCGCCATGGCGCGCGGCCTCGTGACGACGGCCGGCGTGAGCGAGTCCCTCGTCCTCGCGACCTGCAACCGCCTGGAGGTCTACGCGGAGGTCTCGAGCTTCCACGCCGGCGTGAACGAGCTCTCGTCCGCGCTGGCAGCGTCGGCGGGGGTCCCGCTGCGCGACATCGCCGACCACCTGTACTTCCACCACGGCGAGGCGGCGCTCGAGCACCTGTTCAGCGTCAGCGCCGGGCTGGACTCGATGGCGCTGGGAGAGTCCCAGGTCCTCGGCCAGGTGCGTCTGGCGCTGCGCAGGGGCCAGGACGACCAGACCGTCGGGACCACCCTGTCCCTCGCGGTGCAGCGCGCCCTGCGGGCGGGGAAGCGGGTCCACACCGAGACCGACATCGACCGCGTCGGGCCCACGCTCGTGGGCGTCGCCCTGGACGGCGGTGCCCGCTCGCTCGGCGTCGACGACCTCACCGGTCTCCACGGCCTGGTGGTCGGGGCCGGCTCCATGAGCGGGCTGTCGGCGACCACGCTGCTCCGACGTGGGCTCGTGCCCGTCGACGTGGCGAACCGCAGCACCGCGCGCGGCCAGCGCCTGGCGGAGCAGGTCGGGGGTCGAGCCGTGCCCCTGAGCGACGACGCGGCGATGGTCGACGCGCTGGCCGGCGCCGACGTCGTGGTCACCTGCACCGGCGCCAGCGGGTTCGTCCTGGGCGAGGACCTCGTCACCCGGGCCAGGGCCCTGCGGCTCGAGGCGGGGGGTGGGGACCAGCTGCTCGTCGACCTCGCTCTGCCCCGCGACGTCGAGCCGAGCGTCGCGGAGCTGCCCGGGGTGCACCTGGTGGACCTCGCGGCGCTGCGGGCGCGCCTCAGCGGGGCCGACCTCGACGTCGACGCCGCCCGCACCGTGGTCGCGGCCGAGCTCGCCGAGCACCTGGCCGCTGCGCGCGCCGCCCAGGTGGGGCCGACCGTCGCGGCGCTGAGGGCCCGCGCCGGCGAGGTGGTGGACGCCGAGATGGGGCGTCTGGTCGCGCGGACGAGCCGCGGCGGCGAGCCGCTGGACCCCCGCGTGAGGACCGAGCTGGAGACCACGGTCCACCGGGTGGTCGAGAAGCTGCTGCACACGCCGACGGTCCGCGTCAAAGCGCTCGCCGCGGAGGGTTCCGGGGCGGAGTACGCCGCGGCGCTGCGCGAGCTCTTCGACCTCCCGGACGCCGTGGGCCTGACGTCGGGGGAGGAGAGCGCACGGGCCGTCACCGCCGTCCTCGATGCCCCCGTGGCCACGGTCCCTGCCTCCCCGGAGCGTGAGACCCGATGACGACGAACGCCCCTGCCGCGCCGGGGACGGGTCGGCAGGGCTGGGTGAGCCCCGACCAGGAGCACCCCGCGCGGGCGCTGCGCCTGGGCACGCGACGCAGCGCGCTGGCCATGACCCAGTCCGCCCTCGTGGCCGAGCTCCTCACCGCCGCGACCGGCCGCGCCGTCGAGCTCGTCGAGGTGGTCACCCGCGGAGACGTCTCGCGCGAGCCGCTGTCCAGCATCGGCGGCACCGGGGTCTTCGTCTCCGCGCTGCGCGAGGCGCTCGAGCGCGGGGACGTCGACCTCGCCGTCCACTCGCTCAAGGACCTGCCCACGGCGCCGGCCCCCGGGCTGGCCCTCGCCGCGGTCCCCGAGCGCGAGGACCCGCGTGACGCGCTGGTCGCCGCCGACGGCGCCACCCTGGCCACGCTCGCGCCCGGGGCCCGGGTGGGCACCGGCTCGCCGCGCCGCGCCGCGCAGCTGCGCGCGGCCCGCCCCGACCTGGAGGTCGTGGACGTGCGGGGGAACGTGCCCCGGCGCCTGGCCATGGTCAGCGACGGTGACCTGGACGCCGTCGTGCTGGCCCGCGCCGGGCTGGTGCGTCTGGGCCTCGCGGAGCAGATCACCGAGGTCCTCGACCCCGAGGTGCTCCTGCCCGCCCCCGGTCAGGGCGCCCTCGCCGTCGAGTGCCGCGCCGACGACGCCGTGACCGCGGCAGCCTGCGCCGGGCTCGACCACGCCCTGACCCGGGCCGAGGTCACCGCCGAGAGGGCCCTCCTGTCGGCCCTCGAGGCCGGGTGCACGTCGCCCGTCGGCGCCCTCGCGCGGACCGACGCCGGCGGCTCGGTGCACCTGCGCGCCGTGGTCGTGACCCCGGACGGCTCCGTGAGCATCGCGCGGTCGCGCTCCGCGGCGGCCCTCGGGGCGGAGGTCGCGGTCGCGGCGGCCGCCCTGGGGGCCGCCGTGGCCGAGGACCTCCTCGCCGACGGCGCGGGCGCCCTCGTCCAGCCCGACCCATCCCGCGGCGCCTCCGGCGCCGCCCCCGACCAGCACCGCACCGACGCTCCCGCACCCCCCGACCAGCACGTCGCAGCCGTCCCGCAGCGCGGCGGCTCCAGCGAGCAGCACGAGACGGTGGCCGACGCGCCACCGGAGAGGCGACACCCGTGACCACCGCACTCCCTGCCCCCCGAGACACCAGCTCGGCGCCGATCTCCTTCGTCGGAGCCGGTCCGGGCGACCCGGGGCTGATGACCCTGCACGCCGTCGGCGCGCTCGCCGCCGCCGACGTGGTCGTGGTGGACAGCACCACGTCCCGCGAGGTCATCGCCGCCCACGCCCGCGAGGACGTCGAGGTGGTCGTCGTGGACCCCGCGTCGGCGCCGACGACGGCCGCGCGCGCCAAGCTCGTGACCGCTCCCGCGAAGGCCGGACGCCAGGTCGTCCGCCTCTTCCCCGGTGACGGGACGTCGCGACCGGACCTCGGCGAGGAGATGGCCGCGGCCCGGCGCAGCTCCCTGGGCTACCAGGTGGTCCCGGGGGTGTCGCCCGCGGTCGCCGTGCCGCTGTACGCGGGCGTCCCGACGGCCACCTCGAAGGCCTCGGACCTCCACGTGCTCGACGTCGACGTCGACGCCTCGGGCGTGGACGCCCTCGCCTCGTCGCCCGGGACCCTCGTGCTCATCGGGGGGCACGAGGCGCTCGTGACCGCCGCGAAGGCCCTCGTCGCCTCGGGGCGCCCCGAGGGCCGGGAGGTCACCGTCACCTCGCGGGGCACCACCACCGCGCAGCGGACCGTGACGGCCACCCTCGGGTCCCTCTCCGACGTCCTCGCCGGCTCCGACGACTCCCTCCCCGAGCCGCTCGTGGCCGTGGTGGGCCCCGGGACCGCGCAGCGTCCCCGGCTCGCGTGGTTCGAGACGCGGCCGCTCTTCGGGTGGCGCGTGCTCGTCCCGCGCACCCAGGCCCAGTCGCCGGGCATCGTCGAGGCGCTGGCCGGCCACGGCGCCGAGGCCGACGTGGTGCCCACCATCGCCGTCGAGCCGCCCCGCACCCCCCACCAGATGGACAAGGCCGTCCGCGGGCTCGTCACCGGCCGCTACGAGTGGGTCGGTTTCACCTCGGTCAACGCGGTGACGGCCGTGCGGACGAAGTTCGCCGAGTACGGCCTCGACGCGCGGGCGTTCTCCGGGCTGAAGGTCGCCGCCGTCGGCGGGGTCACCGCCGCCGCGCTGCGCGAGTGGGGCATCGAGCCGGACCTGGTGCCGGCCGGCGAGCAGTCCGCGGCCGGCCTGCTCGCCGAGTGGCCCCCCTACGACGAGGTCCTGGACCCCATCGACCGCGTCTTCTTGCCGCGGGCCGACATCGCGACGGAGAGCCTCGTCGAGGGCCTGACCGCCGCCGGCTGGCAGGTCGACGACGTCACGGCCTACCGCACGGTGCGGGCGGCCCCCCCGCCGGCCCCGGTCCGCGACGCCATCAAGGCGGGAGCCTTCGACGCCGTCGTGTTCACCTCGTCCTCGACGGTGCGCAACCTCGTCGGCATCGCCGGCAAGCCCCACCCCGCCACGGTCGTCGCCGTCATCGGCCCGGCCACCCGGGCCGCGGCCGAGGAGCTGGGCCTGCGCGTCGACGTGGTCGCTCCCGAGCCGAGCGCCGTCGCGGTGGTGGGCGCGCTCGCCGCTCACGGCGCCTCGCTGCGTGAGGCCGCGGAGGCCGAGGGCACGCCGCTGCAGAAGCCCAGCGACCGCCGCGGGACGGTGCGGCGGCGGTCCCGCTGAGATGAGCGGCTTCCCGGCCCAGCGCCCACGCCGCCTGAGGAGCACCGCGGCGCTGCGCTCGCTCACGGCCGAGCACCACCTCGCGCCGGAGCGGTTCGTCCTGCCGATGTTCGTCCGGGAGGGCCTCGCCTCGCCGGCGCCGATCACCTCGATGCTCGGGGTGGTCCAGCACTCGCGCGCCTCCCTGGTCGACGCCGTGGGTGAGGCGCTCGAGGCGGGTGTCGGCGGCGTCATGCTCTTCGGCGTCCCCGCGACGCGGGACGCTCGCGGCTCGGGAGGGAGCGATCCCGACGGCATCCTCAACCTCGCGCTGGGCGACGTCGCGGCGGCGGTGGGGGACCGGTGCGTGGTGATGGCCGACACGTGCCTGGACGAGTTCACCGACCACGGGCACTGCGGTGTCCTCGACGCCGAGGGCCGGGTGGACAACGACGCGACGCTGGAGCGCTACGCCGAGATGGCGCTCGCCCAGGCCTCCGCCGGGGCCTCGGTGCTCGGGCTCTCGGGGATGATGGACGGCCAGGTCGGCGCCGCGCGCTCCGCCCTGGACGCCGCCGGTCGCACCGACGTGGCGCTGCTGGCGTACTCGGCGAAGTACGCCAGCGCGTTCTACGGACCCTTCCGCGAGGCCGTGGACTCCGCGCTGCAGGGCGACCGGCGCACCTACCAGATGGAGCCGGGGAACCGCAGCGAGGCGCTGCGCGAGGTCGCACTCGACATCGACGAGGGCGCGGACGCCGTGATGGTCAAGCCGGCGCTGCCCTACCTCGACGTGCTCGTCGACGTCGCCGCCGCCGCGGGCGCCCGCGGCGTGCCGACGTGGGCGTACCAGGTCTCGGGCGAGTACGCGATGGTCGAGGCCGCCGCGGCCAACGGCTGGATCGACCGCGAGCGCGCCGTCCTCGAGACGCTGCTGGCCATCACCCGCGCCGGGGCGTCGACGGTGCTGAGCTACTGGGCGCTCGAGGCCGCGACCTGGCTGCGCCGGGGCTGAGGCTGCTCTCCGTCCGCGTCGGCACCCGCCCCGGGGCGTCGCGCCGCGCGGTACGACCGGCGACCAAGAGTCCTGTCATGCGGACGGGTCCACGAGCGTCATGCCGGCGCGACGGGCCGCCCTCACGTCGAAGGTCAGCACGGCTGCTGCGCCGGCACGTCCACCGGACTCCGCGATGACGGCGTCGGGGAACTCGGCGCCGTCACGAGCGCGGCGGAGCGCGGCGCCCACCAGGTCGGGGTCCTCCACCTTCAGCTCCCGTGCCTGCGCCAACGTGGCGATCACCCGATCAGCGTCATCGCGCCTGAGGTCGTAGGCGCGCCGCAGGACCCAGTGCAGCTCGACGAGCACCACGGTGGCGATGAACGCGGGGTCCCGCTCGCTCAGCCCCTCGATCACAGCGCTCGCCCGCGGCGACTGCTCGGGGTCGTCCTGAGCGACATAGCGGACCAGGACGTTGGTGTCCAGGGCGATCACGCCTCACCGGTCCCTGCGGCGCCCTGCGCCACGGCCTCGTCCATCTCCTCGAGCGTGACCGGCCGCGGCGGCGTGGCGATCATCCCCTTGAGCACCGTGACGCTGGTCGTGGCCGGAACCAGCTCGTAGGAGCCGTCGGCGGTACGGACGAACGCTACCCGCGAGCCAGGACGGAGTCCGAGCGCTCCACGGACCTCGACGGGGATCGTGATCTGACCCTTGCTGGTGACGGTGGACGTCGGCATGGATGAGACCTTACTCGTTCGCCGATTCCTTACGAGAACCCTTACGAGGAAGCTGATCCGCCAGACCCCACCGTCTCGTGCCTCGGGCGGGCCGTCACGTCGTGGCGCCGCGCCTCGCCGCGACGGGTGGGCTCATCCCCGGTGCGTCGTCGACCGCAGCATGCACCTCACCTCTGCTCGTCGTCCTCAGCGGGGCACGAGCGGCGGACGGTGATGGCGAGACGCCCGGCGGTGAGGCTGGCCAGCGTGCGTTGCGAGCGGCTGCGACCACCGCCGCTGCCATCGCTGCCGGTGCCGTCGTCACCTCCGCCATTGCTGCCGGACGTCGGTGCCCGGGACGGTTTGGCTGGGCCACCGCGGCGGGAGCCGCCGCCCGTGCTCGGGCCGACCGCGGGAGCGGGAGCCACCACGACGCCGGACGTCGGCACCGCAGCACCCGCAGCCCCAGCAGCACCGTCGCGCCGATCCTCCTCGCGGGCCGGCGCCCCGGAGGCCACCAGCACCCGCTCGTCGCCATGGTGGCCGTCGTCGCTCGCAGGAGCGCCGGCGCTACCGTCGCGCGAGGCCCGCCAGGCGGCCCGCTCCCGCGAGCGCGCCGCGGCGCGCTCGCGCACGGAGTCGACGAGGAGGTAGACGACGGGGATCACGAACAGCGTCAGCAGCGTGGAGCTGAAGAGCCCGCCGATGACCACGGTGGCCAGGCTCGCGGAGAGGATGGCGCCGCCCGAGAGCCCGGCGGCCAGCGGGGCGAGCGCCAGCATGGTGACGATCGCGGTCATGAGGATGGGCCGGACCCGGGTGAGCCCGGCGTCCACGAGGGCGTCGCGCGTGCCCATCCCGGCGCTGCGGTTCCGCTGCACCCGGTCCAGCAGCACGATGGCGTTGGTGACGACGATGCCGATGAGCAGCAGCACCCCCAGCAGCGCCGGCAGGTCCAGGGCCCGGTCGGTGACCAGCAGCGCCGGGAACACCCCGATCGCCGCCAGCGGCAGCGTCGTGAGGATCACCAGCGGCACCACGAGGCTGTTGAACGCGACCACCATGATCAGGTAGACCAGCGCGACCGCGACCGCCATCGCGAGCAGCAGGGAGGAGAAGCTCTCGTCCTGCAGGTCCGCGGCGCCGCCGACGGAGACGTCCACGCCGTCGGG
>JARIBR010000050.1 GCA_029258695.1 Quadrisphaera sp. | reverse complement strand
TGGAACTTCCCCATCCTCATGGCCACCTGGAAGCTCGCCCCGGCGCTCGCGGCCGGCAACTGCGTGGTGCTCAAGCCCGCGGAGCAGACGCCGTGGAGCATCCTCAAGGTCGTCGAGCTCATCGCCGACCTGCTGCCGGACGGCGTGCTCAACGTCGTCAACGGCTTCGGCGCCGAGGCCGGCAAGCCGCTGGCGTCCTCCGACCGCGTCGCCAAGGTGGCGTTCACCGGGGAGACCACCACCGGGCGGCTGATCATGCAGTACGCCTCGGCCAACCTCATCCCCGTCACCCTCGAGCTGGGCGGCAAGAGCCCCAACGTCTTCTGCGCCGACGTGATGCGTGAGGACGACGCCTTCCTCGACAAGGCGCTCGAGGGATTCACGATGTTCGCCCTCAACCAGGGCGAGGTGTGCACCTGCCCCTCGCGGGCGCTGGTCCACGAGTCCATCTACGACGAGTTCCTGGAGCGGGCGACGCGGCGCACGCAGGCCATCGTCTCCGGCGACCCGCTGGACCCGGCGACGATGATCGGCGCTCAGGCCTCCAACGACCAGCTCGAGAAGATCATGAGCTACCTCGACATCGGCCGCGAGGAGGGCGCCACGGTGCGCACCGGAGGTGGGCGGCGCACGGTGACCAGCGACGACGGGGCCTACGAGGGTGGCTACTACGTGGAGCCGACGATCTTCGAGGGGTCCAACTCCATGCGGGTCTTCCAGGAGGAGATCTTCGGTCCCGTGGTCTCGGTGACGCGGTTCTCCGACACCGACGACGCGCTGCGGATCGCCAACGACACGCTGTACGGGCTCGGGGCGGGGGTGTGGAGCCGTGACGGGAACACCGCGTACCGCCTCGGGCGCGGCATCCAGGCGGGGCGGGTGTGGACGAACAACTACCACGCCTACCCGGCGGGGGCGGCGTTCGGCGGCTACAAGGCCTCGGGCATCGGGCGCGAGAACCACAAGATGATGCTCGACCACTACCAGCAGACGAAGAACCTCCTGGTCAGCTACTCACCGGACAAGCTGGGCTTCTTCTGATGGGCCGCCGGTGACGTCGGGCGAGGTGGCCGGTGCAGAGGTCGCCGCGCCGGGACGCGTGGCGATCACCCCGGCCGCCGCCGAGGTGGTGGAGCGGCTGAGGGCCCGTCACGGCCCCGTGGTCTTCCACCAGTCCGGTGGGTGCTGCGACGGGTCCTCGCCGATGTGCTTCCCCGAGGGCGACCTCGTGATGGGCCCGCGCGACGTCGTGCTCGGTGAGGTCGCCGGCGCTGCGTTCTGCATGACGGCGGCGCAGTACCGGCGGTGGGAGCACACCCACCTCACCGTCGACGTGGTGCCGGGCCGTGGCGCGGGCTTCAGCCTCGAGGCCCCCGACGGCGTCCGGTTCCTCATCCGCTCGCGGCTGCTCACCGACGACGAGGCGGCGAGCCCGGCCGCGGTGCCCGCCGGGTAGGGACGTCGGTCGGGTGCCCTGTCCGCGCGGCCACCCGACCGGGGCTGCCACCCGACCGGAGCTGCCACCCGACCTAAGCGGCCACCCGACCGCAGCGGTCCCAGCGGCGGAGCCTCGTCCCCTCGGCCGCGATCCCCGGCCCCCGAGAGCCCCGCACCACCTCCGACCGGGGACGCTGCACCGCACAGAACGCCGTGAGGACGGGGTGGGACGTCCCCGGTCGGAGGTGGTGCGCCGCGTAGGCGCGGTGGCGCGTCCCCGGTCAGTGAGGGAGGTCGCTGGTCAGCACGGGTGCCCGGGCGTCAGGAGCGGTGCGGCCGATCGTCGTGGCGGTCCGGCTCGTCGTCGTGCCCCGAGGTCCACGAAGGGTCGGGGGCGGACGGCTGGTCGGACCCGGGCGTCCCGCCGCCGCGGCGCTGGAAGCGGTCCTTGACCTCGGCGACCTTCTCCTTCGCACGGGGGTCCGCGGCCAGCTCCTGAGCCTTGGCGGTGGCCGTGCGCAGGGCGCGGCGGCCGGCGGGCGTGCGGGCGAACGAGGCGAGCGTCCCGAACAGGTTGACCATGGCATGTCCTCCGGGTCGTCTGGGCGGCGCGGTGGCGCGCCGGCTGGGCCCAGGATGCCTTGCTGGGACGCCTGCGGCCGGTCGAGCCCCGCCGCGTGGCCTCCGGAGCGGCCGCTCCGCTCCTCAGCCGCGAGCGCGGCGGTCGGCGCGCCAGCCCTCGCAATCACCCCTGGAAGGTCTGCCCCAGCCGCCCGGCACGGGTGCCGGGCCGGCGGGCGCGGCTGGACGGGCCCGGGAGGGGGAGTCGTGGGCGACCTCGGCGACGACCTGGAGGGCGACCGAGGCCGCGGCGGCGAGAGCCCGCCGGCCGCGCGGGCTGCGCGCCCAGGCGGCCACCGCGGAGACGGCCGCGGTGGGCAGGGACGTGTGACGGGGCGTGAGCGAGGTCATGGCGGCTCCGAGATCGGGCAGCGCCGCCGGCCGGCGCCGTGGCACCAGCCTCTCCCGACGGTCGCCGCGACGTGGAGGACGCCCGCGATCTCGTCAGGGTCGTGCCAGGGCCGGGAGGGGCGCTGGGGCCTCCCTGCGGAGCACCGGTCCGGCACCGGTCCGGCACCGGTCCGGCACCGGTCCGGCACCGGTCGGACGGCCGGTCGTGGTCGGACGGCCGGTCTCGTCCGAGCCCTTGCGGCCCGCTCAGCGCGAGGTGGCCCGGGAGAACTGCCGGGTCGAGAGCGGCACGAAGATCGCCAGCGCGATGCCGATCCAGACCAGCGTGTAGAGGGTGGGGTGCTCGATCGGCAGC
The DNA here is from genome assembly GCA_029258695.1 of Quadrisphaera sp. The sequence continues at coordinate 5,360 of JARIBR010000050.1, read as the reverse complement.
GACCCGGTGGGCGGCGGCAGCGTGCCGGTGTTGCCGAAGAGGTTGCGGGTGGAGGCCACCATGGTCGAGATCGGGTTCCACTCCGCGACGGTGCGCAGCGCGGCGGGGACCGTCTCCGGCGGCACGAAGGTGTTGGCGATGAACGTCAGCGGGAAGATGACGATGAACGAGATCTGGTTGAACGACTCCGGTGCGCGCAGCAGCAGCCCCACGTACGCCATGACCCAGCTGAAGGCGTAGGCGAAGAGCAGCAGCAGCGCGAAGCCCGCGGCCGCCTCGGGGACGGACGACGTGATGCGCCACCCGACGAGCAGGCCGGTCGCCGTCATGATGATCGTCACGAGCACGTTCGTCAGCAGGTCCGAGGTGGTGCGCCCGACGAGCACCGCCATGCGTGACATCGGCAAGGAGCGGAAGCGGTCGATGATGCCCTTCTGCATGTCCTCGGCGAGCCCGCTCCCGGTCACGGTGGCGCCGAAGATCACCGTCTGCGCGAAGATCCCCGGGATGAGGTACTCCGCGTAGCTCACGCCGCCGGGGATCTGGGCGCCGATGGCCCCGCCGAAGACGTAGCGGAACAGGATGATGAACATGATCGGGGAGATCAGCGTGCCGACGAGGACGTCGGGGACCCGCCGGATCTTCAGCAGGTTGCGCTTGGCGACCACGAGGCCGTCGAGCACGGCGTGGCTGCCGCGGGGCGCCTCGGAGACCATCTCGTCGGCGCCGGCGGCGTGCTCCGGCTCGCGGGGACGGTCCGTGGTGGTCACGAGGAGGCTCCGGTGAGGGTGAGGAAGACGTCGTCGAGCGTGGGGCGGCGCAGCCCGACGTCGAGCAGGGACACGCCCGCGTCGTCGAGCGCCCTCAAGATCTCCACCATCTGCGCCGTGCCGCCGGTCACGGGGACCGTCAGGCGCCCGCCCCCGTCGTCGGAGACCTCGCCGCCGGTCCGTGCCAGCACCGCGCGGGCCGCGCCCACCTGGTCCTCGCGGGCGACCTCCACCTCGACCCGGTCACCGCCGACCTGGCTCTTCAGCTGGTCGGCGGTGCCCTGGGCGATGGCCCTGCCGTGGTCGATCACCACGATGTCGTCCGCGAGGAGGTCCGCCTCCTCGAGGTACTGCGTGGTGAGCAGCAGCGTCGTCCCCTCGCGCACCAGGCCCCGCAGCAGCTCCCACATGTCGAGGCGGCTGCGCGGGTCGAGGCCGGTGGTGGGCTCGTCGAGGAAGAGCACCGGGGGAGAGGCCACGATGGCGCCGGCGAGGTCCAGGCGCCGGCGCATGCCCCCGGAGTAGGTCTTCGACGGGCGGTCCGCGGCGTCGGTGAGGCGAAAGGTCTCGAGCAGCTCGCGGGCGCGCTCGCGGGACCGCTTCTTCCCCAGGTGGTACAGACGCCCGACCATGTCGAGGTTCTCGAAGCCGGTGAGGTACTCGTCGACCGCGGCGTACTGCCCCGACACCCCGATGCGTCGGCGCACCTCCGCGGGGTCGGCCCGCATGTCCACGCCGGCCACGTGGACCTCACCCTCGTCGGGGGTGATCAGCGTGGTGAGGACCTTGACCATCGTCGTCTTGCCCGCGCCGTTGGGGCCGAGCAGCGCGAGGACGGTTCCCGTGGGCACGGTGAGGTCCACCCCGGCGAGCGCCTCGACGTCCCCGTAGCGCTTGACCACGCCTCGGGCACGCACCGCATCCACCATGGACGCAGGGTAGGGCAGGAGTACGACGTCCAGGGGGTCGCGCGCGGGCGGTGGGCGAGGTGGGGACGCAGGACGTCGTGGTCGATGGCACGCTGTGCACGTGCAGGTGTGGCGATCGCTGGAGCAGGTCCCGACCTCGTGGCACGCCAGCCCGGCTGCTTGTCCCGCGACCGGTGAGGGTGGTCGCGAGGGGGGGGCGGTCGTCACCTTCGGCACCTTCGACGGCCTGCACCGCGGCCACCGCTGCGTCCTCGACGTCGTGGTCGCCAGGGCGCGCGAGCGCGGGCTGCCCTGCGCGGCCGTCACCTTCGACCGTCACCCCCTCTCGGTGCTCAAGCCCGACGCCGCCCCCGTCCCGATCATGACCGCGCGCACGCGCGCCCGGCTGCTCGAGGAGGCCGGGATGGACGCCGTCCTCGAGCTGCCGTTCACCCCCGAGCTGGCGGCGATGGACGCCCGCGCCTTCGCTCGGGAGGTGCTCTTCGACGCCCTCGGCGCCGTGGAGGTCGTCGTGGGCGACGACGCGCGGTTCGGCAAGGGCGGGGAAGGCGACCTGGCGCTGCTGACCGAGCTGGGCGCGGACCTCGGCGTGCAGGTCTCCGGCGTGGACGCGGTGGCGGGCCGCACGCACTCCACCGGGGTGGCGGTCGGCTCGGGGCCCGACCGCGCGCGCCGGTGGAGCTCGACGTGGGTCCGGGAGGCGATCGCGGCGGGCGACGTGGCCGAGGCCGCAGCCGTGCTGGGGCGCTGGCACCGCACGGTCGGCACCGTCGTGCACGGGGACCACCGCGGGCGCGAGCTCGGCTACCCGACGGCGAACCTCGACGGCATCGAGGTCGCCGTCCCCGGCGACGGTGTGTACGCGGGCTGGATGGAGCGGCTCGAGGCGCCGGAGGGGACCACGTCGGAAGAGGTCACCCTGCCCTGCGCCATCTCCATCGGGACGAACCCCACCTTCGACGGCGCGGTCCGCCAGGTCGAGGCGCACGTCCTGGGCCGCCTCGACCTCGACCTCTACGGCGAGCGGGTGGCGCTCGACTTCGTGGAGCGCCTGCGGCCGACCCTGCGCTTCGACGGGGTCGACCAGCTGGTGGAGCAGATGCACGCGGACACCGCACGCACCGCTGCCGTCCTGCGCGCTGCTAGACTGCACGTGCCGTGATCATCGGCCGCGGACCCCACATCCTGGGAACAGGCTGAGGGGACAGAGAGAGCCCGGGTGGACCAGCCCCGGAGCGCCGCGCAACGAGACCGCACCGAGGAGACCTGAGTTCCCCATGCCGCTCGACGCCGCCACGAAGGCGCGCATCATGTCCGAGTACGCCACCGCTCCCGGGGACACCGGGTCGCCCGAGGTGCAGATCGCGCTGCTGAGCCAGCGCATCAAGGACCTCACCGAGCACTTCAAGACGCACAAGCACGACCACCACAGCCGTCGTGGGCTGCTGCTGCTCGTCGGCCAGCGTCGCCGCCTCCTGCAGTACCTCACCAAGACCGACGTGAACCGCTACCGCTCGATCATCGCGCGGCTCGGTCTGCGCCGCTGACGCGCTCCGGCCCCGGACGGCACCGGCCGTCCGGGGCCGTGCTCGTGCGTGCCCTCCGCGACGAGGGACCGCGTGCGCGCGCAGCACCGGAGCACCACGAGCACCGTTGAACCACCCACCACCCACCCGCCACGCAGCGGGGCACGGCGCCCGTCGCCGGTCCTCGGTGGTGGCCCCCGGGCAGCGCGCCGGCACGTCGCCGGCGCGGCCTCCCGTGGGCCTCGATCGAAGGCCGGGACGCGAGAGCGCGCCCCCCAGCCGCAGGCACCACCACAGAAGGAGGGCACCCATGGAGGGTCCCGAGATCACCAGCGCGCAGGCGCTCATCGACAACGGCCGTTACGGCCAGCGCACCGTCCGCTTCGAGACCGGCCGCCTGGCCCGCCAGGCCGCCGGCTCCGTCGCCGCGTACCTCGACGACGAGACCATGCTCCTCTCGGCGACGACGGCCGGGAAGACCCCGAAGGACCACTTCGACTTCTTCCCCCTCACCGTCGACGTCGAGGAGCGGATGTACGCCGCGGGCAAGATCCCCGGCAGCTTCTTCCGCCGCGAGGGGCGTCCCAGCACCGACGCGATCCTCACGTGCCGCCTCATCGACCGCCCGCTGCGCCCCACGTTCGTCTCCGGGCTGCGCAACGAGGTCCAGGTGGTCATCACCGTCATGGCGCTGCACCCGCAGGACGGCTATGACGTCCTCGCCATCAACGCCGCCTCGGCGTCCACCCAGCTCTCGGGCCTGCCGTTCTCGGGCCCGATCGGCGGCGTACGCATGGCGCTGCTCGCCGACGGTGGCACCCACCAGTGGGTGGCCTTCCCCACCTTCACCCAGCTGGAGAGCTCCGTCTTCGACATGGTCGTGGCCGGCCGCATGGTCCGAGGAGATGGCGGGGCCGACGACTCTGCTGACGTCGCGATCATGATGGTCGAGGCCGAGGCCACCGAGAAGGCGCTCGACCTCATCGGCATCGGCGCCCCGGCGCCCACCGAGGAGGTCGTCGCCCAGGGCCTGGACGCCGCCAAGCCGTTCATCGCCTCGCTGTGCGCCGCGCAGTCCGAGCTCCGCTCCGCGGCCAAGGAGGTCCGGGAGTACCCGCGCTTCCTCGACTACTCCGACGACGTGCTCGAGGCCGTCACCGCCGCCGGGTCCGACGACCTGAGCGCCGCGCTGCGCACCGAGGGCAAGACTGAGCGCGACGACAAGGTCGCCGACGTCAAGGCCGCCGTCCTGGAGAAGGTCGGCCCGCATTTCGAGGGCCGCGAGAAGGAGGTCAGCGCGGCGTTCCGCTCGCTGAACAAGTCCCTCGTGCGCCGGCGCACCCTCGACGACGGCGTCCGCATGGACGGGCGCGGCCCCCAGGACATCCGCCAGCTCTCCGCCGAGGTGGACGTCCTGCCGCGGGTGCACGGCTCGGCGCTGTTCGAGCGCGGCGAGACGCAGATCCTCGGGGTGACCACGCTGAACATGCTCCGCATGGAGCAGCAGCTGGACACCCTGAACCCGGTGACGCGCAAGCGCTACATGCACAACTACAACTTCCCGCCGTTCTCCACCGGTGAGACCGGTCGCGTGGGCAACCCCAAGCGCCGCGAGGTCGGCCACGGCGCGCTCGCCGAGCGGGCGCTCGTGCCCGTGCTGCCCAGCCGCGAGGACTTCCCGTACGCGATCCGTCAGGTCTCCGAGGCGCTGGGCTCCAACGGCTCGACCTCCATGGGATCGGTGTGCGCCTCGACGCTCTCGCTGCTCAACGCGGGGGTGCCGCTGAAGGCCCCGGTCGCGGGCATCGCCATGGGGCTCGTCACCGACATCGTGGACGGCGAGACCCGCTACGCGGCGCTGACCGACATCCTCGGCTCCGAGGACGCCTTCGGTGACATGGACTTCAAGGTCGCCGGCACCAAGGACTTCGTGACGGCGATCCAGCTGGACACCAAGCTCGACGGCATCCCCGCCTCCGTGCTCGCCGGGGCGCTGACCCAGGCCCGCGACGCGCGCCTGCACATCCTCGGCGTCATGTCCGAGGCCATCGACGCCCCCGACGAGATGGCGGCCACCGCGCCGCGCGTCATCGCCGTCAAGGTGCCGGTGGACAAGATCGGCGAGGTGATCGGGC
>JARIBR010000012.1 GCA_029258695.1 Quadrisphaera sp. | reverse complement strand
TCCCTCGACCAGATGGCTGGCGGCGGGCCCACCGGCCCGGGCGGCGCGCAGGGCCCCGACGGTGAGGCCGGCGAGATCGCCCAGGCTCTCGAGGGTGCCTTCGTGCCGGTCTCCGGTGCGTACGGCGACGGGCGGGTGTTCACGTCCGCGCTGGTCAGCGTCATGACGCTGGACGACGGCCGCGTGCTCGTCGGCGCCGTGCCCCCGGCCGTGCTGGAGGCGGCGGCGCTCGACCCGACCGCCGCCCCGTGAGCGCCGCGACGGGGACCGCCGTGCCGCCGCCCGGCACCGCCGAGCGTGTCGGCGCCGGGCCCGGCGAACCCGTCGACCTCGACGCCGAGCACGCCGGCGGCTCAGCGCTCGACACCTCCCTCGCGGTCTCGACGACCGGCCTGACCAAGCGCTTCCGCGGTGGTCAGGTGGCCGTGGACTCCCTCGGGCTCGTCGTCCCGCACGGGGCGGTCTACGGGTTCCTCGGGCCCAACGGCTCGGGCAAGACGACGTCGATCCGCATGCTGCTGGGGCTCATCTCCCCCACCGCCGGGGAGGTGGCCCTGCTCGGCCACCGCCTGCCCGCCCACCGCGCCGCCGTGCTCCCCCGCGTCGGGGCGCTGGTGGAGGGACCCGCCTTCCACCCGTACCTCACCGGCGCGGCGAACCTGCGCCGCTCCGACGCGGCGGACCGCACCGTGGACCCCCGCACGTCCCGCGCCCGGATCGGCGCGGCGCTGGAGCGGGTGGGACTGAGCGCCGCGGCCGACAAGCGCTTCCGGGTCTACTCCCTCGGGATGAAGCAGCGGCTCGGCCTGGCGGCGGCGCTGCTGCGCCCGCGCGACCTCCTGGTGCTCGACGAGCCCACGAACGGCCTGGACCCCCAGGGCACCCGCGAGGTCCGCTCGCTGGTGCGGGAGCTGGCGGCCGACGGCACGACGGTGGTCGTCTCCACGCACCTGCTCGCCGAGGTCGAGCAGCTGTGCAGCCACGTGGGTGTGATGAGCGCCGGGTCGATGGTGGCCCAGGGCACCCTCGCCGACGTCACCGCGGTGACCACCGCGCGCGTGGTGGTCGAGTGCCGCGACGGCGCGGGCGCGGCCGCCGTGCTCGCCCGTGCGGGCGTCGGCGCCGTGGAGGTGACGGAGTCCGGGACCGCCGGCGAGCTCGGGTCGCTCGACCCCGAGGCGCTGCTGGCCGCCCTGGTGTGCGCCGGGGTGGGCGTGCGGCAGTTCACCGTGCAGCGGCCCACGCTGGAAGACCTGTTCGTGACGATGACCGGGGAGGGCTTCGATGTCCGTCAGTGAGGCCCTGGACGTCCGGCCGGCCGCCGGCGCGCAGCCGTCGTCGGGGCCCTCGCGCGCCCCGACCGCGCTGCGCGGTGACCTGCGGTTCCTGCGCAGCGAGGTGCTGCTCGTCCTGAGCCGGCGCCGCAACCTCGTGATGCTCGGGGTGCTCGCCCTGCTCACCGTGCTGGTCGGGGTCGGCATCCGGCTGGCCAGCGGCGGCGTCGACGAGGGGCCCGGGGGAGGGCCGCCGCTGTTCTCCTCGATCACCGAGAACGGGCTGTTCCTGGCCTTCGCCTCGCTGGTCGCCTCGCTGCCGACGTTCCTGCCGCTGGTGGTCTCCGTCGTCGCCGGGGAGTCGGTCGCCGGCGAGGCCTCGTCGGGCACGCTGCGTTACCTGCTCGTCACGCCGGTGGACCGCACGCGGCTGCTCGTCGTCAAGTACGTCTCCACCGTCTTCTACGCCTTCCTGGCGGTGCTGACGGTCTCGGTGACGGGCATCCTCGTCGGCCTGCTGCTCTTCCCCCTCGGCGACGTCGTCCTGTTCTCGGGCACCACCGTGACCTACGGCGAGGGGCTGGTGCGCCTCGCCGGCGTCACGGTGTACATCACGCTGATGCTCGCCACCGTCGCGGCGCTCGGGCTCTTCGTCTCCACGCTGACAGAGGTGCCGGTGGCGGCGATGTCCGCGACGGCCATCGCCGTGGTCCTCGTGGGGATCATGGCGCAGGTGCCCCAGCTCTCGTGGCTGCGCCCGTTCCTGTTCACCGACGGGTGGCTGCGCTTCGCGGACCTCCTGAGGGACCCGGTGGCGTGGAGCGGCATGGGCCAGGGTCTGGTGCTGCAGGGCGCGTGGATCGCCGTGCTCCTCGCCGCGGCCTGGGCTCGGATGACGAGCAAGGACGTCACCAGCTGACCTGAGCCGCCCCCGCACCTCCCGCATCTCGCGCGCAAGATGCTGCCCCACCGCCCTTCCCACCGCATTTCGCGCTCGAGACGCGGGTCGTGCTGCCCCTCCTCCCGCATCGTGCGCTCGAGATTCAGGGGGAGGGGCGGAGCGGGGGCGACGGCCGCGCTCGAGGCGCTGGCCGAGCGGGGCGGCCAGGCACGCGTCACGCTGGGGCGGTGAGCACCCCGTCACCGTTCCCGCCCGGCTTCTTCCGCCGTGACGACGAGAGCCCCGACACCCGGTTCTACGGCCCGCCGCGCCTGGTCACCCACATCGACGACGGAGCGGTCGCGGCCGTCGGCGCGCTCTACGCCGAGCTCGGCGTCGACGGGTCCGGGCCGGACCTCGGGCACCCCCGGGTGGTGCTCGACCTCATGTCCTCCTGGGTCTCCCACCTGCGCTCCGCCCCGGACGAGCTGGTGGTGCTGGGGATGAACGGCGCGGAGCTGGCGGCGAACGCCACGGCGACCCGGGCGGTGGTCCACGACCTCAACGCCGACCCCGTCCTGCCCTTCGACGACGCCAGCGTGGACGCCGTGCTGTGCTGCGTCTCGGT
>JARIBR010000004.1 GCA_029258695.1 Quadrisphaera sp. | reverse complement strand
GACGTCTCCGAGCTGGGGCTCGGCGCCCTGGAGCACGAGCTGGGACACAGGCAGGAACCGACCGCGGCGACCGGACCGGCTGCGACGGCCGGACCGGATGCGGAGCCGGCCGGGCGGACCTGAGCGGGGCGGCGGCCAACGGTGGGGCCGAGCGGTATGGGGCCGGGCGGTATGGGACCGGGTGGCGCTGGGCGGTGCCGGGTGGCGCTGGGCGGTGCCGGGCGGCGCTGGGCGGCGCTGGGCGGCGTGTGGCGGTGCAGCGCTGGGCGGCGTCGAGGCTCGCCGAGCGGGGAGTTCGCGCGAGCGACACGCCGCCCCAGGCCGCACCAACTCCCCGCTCGACAACCGCAAGTCGCGCCAACTCCCCGCTCGACCGCCCCAGGCCGCAGCAACTCCCCGCTCGATAGGTGGCTGAGTTGCCAACTCCCCGCTCGACAATCGCACGTCGCGCCAACTCCCCGCTCGGCGGGTGAACGGCTCACCCACCTCCCGCTCGACGCGTGGACGGCGCATGAGATCCCCGCTCGACCGGGTCTACCGGCGCGGACGCGCTCACCGCTCCACGAGCGTGGTCTCGAAGCGGTAGCGCGAGGCCCGGTACACGTGGTCGCCGTGCTCGACGGCGACGCCGCGCACGTCGAAGGAGGTGCGCTCCATCGTCACCAGCGCCGCGCGGGGCCGCTCGTCGAGCAGCCGGGCCTCCGCGGCGGTGGCCAGGCGCGCGCCCACCCGCTGGTGGGCGACCCGCAGGTGCAGGCCCAGCTCGCGCAGCTGCTGGTAGAGCCCCTCGCTGCCCAGCCGGGCGACGTCGACCCCCAGGTCGGCCGGGAGGTGGTTGGTCATCAGCGCCAGCGGCTCGCCGCCGACGAGGCGCAGGCGGTGCAGCGTGAGCACCGGGGAACCCTCCAGCACCCCCAGGGCGCCGGTGACGGCGAGGGAGCCCGGGGAGACCTCGTGGCCGAGCAGGCGCGTGGACGGCTGCCGGCCGGCGTCGGCGAGGTCGTCGTGGAGGCTGGTCAGCTCCATCGACCGGTTCACCTGGGGGTGGACCACCTGCGTGCCCACGCCGCGGCGGCGCACCAGCAGCCCGCGGTCGACGAGCCCCTGGAGGGCGCGCCGCACCGTCGGGCGCGAGAGCCCCAGCGCCTGGGCGAGGGCCACCTCGTTGTCCAGCCGGCTGCCGGGGCGCAGCCGCCCGTCGGTGATGGCGGCCCGCAGCACCTCGGACACCTGCTGGTGCAGCGGGACCGCGCTGGAGCGGTCGAGCCCGCCGCGCAGCAGGGCGACGAGGTCGATCGCCCCGCCGTCCGCTGGTCCGAGCCCGGCCACTGGTCCGAGCCCCGTCGCCTCCACGGGCGAAGCATCGCAGCCCGGGGTGCTCGCCGGCGGTCAGCGCAGCGCCCGCCCCCGCCCGCTCAGCCGGTGTCGCCCCGGGCCCGGCGCCGCGAGACCACCACGATGTCGACGATGGAGACCACGATGAGCACCACCGCCAGCACACCGAGCCACACCGGGCCGCCGTTCACCCACGCCAGCACCCCGAAGAAGATCCACAGGAGGATGCCGAAGGACGCGAGCACCAGCCGGACGAGCAGCGGGCTCCGCGCGGTCCTCGCCTCGTCCCCGCTCCGGTCGCGGCTCACGGCAGCGAGCGCAGGGTCACCGCGAAGGACGTCGGCGACGGGTCCAGGACGTAGGCGGGCAGGGCCGGCGGGCCGCACGCGGCGGTGCCGATGCCCTGCAGCGCGGCGTCGAGGGTGATCACGACGTCCCCGCCGTCGGTGAGCTCGGCGTCGTGGCGCGCGGCGTCGAGCGCCTCGGAGGTCCCCCGCCGGGCGGTGAAGCCGACGGTCGGCTCGCCCTCGACCCGCAGGCCGTCACCGCCCCCGTGGAGCACGGGGGACGTCAGCTCCAGCCAGCGGACGTCGGCGCGGTGGCCGTTCTCCTGCGGGACGACGTAGGGGAAGTGCAGCTCGTCGACCGGCATCGTGAACCTCCCGACGCGGGTGGCCGCGCCGGTGTCCGGGTAGGCCTCGCCCGGCCCGCGGCCGAACCACGTCGCTCGTCCCAGGGATCGCGGCACGTGCATCCGCAGCCCGACGCGCGGCCACGGCCCGGGCCAGTCGCCCTCCGGCGTGACGTCGACGGCGAGCCTCAGCCCCGCGGCGGAGCCGCCGGTGCCCGCAGCGGCGGAGCCGCCGGTGCCCGCAGCGGCGGTCCAGCGCAGGCGGCACGTCACCCCGAGGTCGGTGACGGCCGGCGCCACGCGGGTGGTCACCGTCAGCCCGTCGTCGTCCACCTCCACGGCGACCGTGCGGTGCGTCAGGAGGTCGAGCCCCACCGAGCGCCACAGCGGCACCAGCGAGAAGAGCGCGTCCCCGATGTCGTTCTCGGTGGGCGCGCGCCACAGGTCCAGCACCGGGCTGCTGACGTCCACCGTGCCGAGGCGGCGCAGCGCCCCCGTGGTGGCGTCGAAGACCGCGCCCCCGAGCAGCAGGTCGGGCCCGCGGCGCACCGGCGCACCGGCGCCACCGACCACCGGGGACGTCGAAGGTCCGCCCGACGTCGCCGGTCCGGGCACCTCGCTCAGCGCCACCTGCCCTCGCCCGAGGACCTGCGGGCCCTCCTGCGGCGACGCCGGCTCGGCGGTGACGGTGACCCACCGCTCGCCGGCGTCCTGCCCCCCGGCGACGACGGCCTCGTCCGGCAGCGCGAGCACCGCCGACCCGCCGGGGGCGAGGTCGGGGGTGGCCAGGCGCCCCGACGCAGCCTCCACGCCGTCGACCTCGACGCTCCAGCGCAGCGCCACGTGCTCCAGGGAGAGCACGTCGTACCGGTTGATGACCCGCACCGCGGGCGCCTCGCCCCGCTCGCCACCACCGTCCTCGCCGCCCCGCGCGGTGGCGGCCGCCACCTGCACCGGGGCGAACACCGCGGCGACGTCCGCCAGGCCCGGCGATGGCGTGCGGTCGGGCAGCACGAGGCCGTCGGCGATGAAGCTGCCGTCGTGGACGACCTCCCCGAAGTCCCCGCCGTAGGCCCAGCGCTGGCGCCCCTGCGCGTCGCGCTGGCGCAGCGCGTGGTCGGCCCACTCCCAGATGAACCCGCCCATGCAGCGGCTCGAGGACTCGAAGAGCTGCTGGTACTCGACCAACCCGCCGGGCCCGTTGCCCATGGCGTGCGCGTACTCGCACTGCACGAACGGCATCGCGCGCCGCCTCGCGTCGAGCTCGGGATCCTCCAGGGGCGGCTCGGTGCGGGTGGCGATCTCGGCGACCTCGGCGTGGGTGGCGTACATGCGGCTGTAGACGTCGACGTCGGCGCACGTGCGGTCGCCCTCGTAGTGCACCGGGCGCGAGGCGTCGCGGTCATGGGTCCACCGCGCCATGGCGCTGAGGTTGGACCCGACGCCGCTCTCGTTGCCGATGGACCACAGGATGACGCAGGCATGGTTCTTGTCCCGCTCCACCGTCCGCTCCATGCGGTCGAGCAGGGCGTCGCGCCACGCGGGGTCGTCCGAGGGGTTGCGCCGCCAGCCGTTGAGCTCGAAGCCGTGGGTCTCGAGGTCGCACTCGT
>JARIBR010000332.1 GCA_029258695.1 Quadrisphaera sp. | reverse complement strand
GCACCCGCGCCCACAGCGCGTCGCGCTCGGCGCGCAGGGCGCTGACCGCCTGCCGGTCCACCGCGGGCGCGTCCGCGTCTGCCACCGCGGCGCGCGCCGCCACGACCGCGGCGTCCGCGCGCTCGCTGCTGCGCCGCTGGTCGTCCTCGGCGGCCCGGGCCTCCTCCCGGGCCGAGGCCGCCGCCGCGACGTCGTCGGCGGCCGGGACGCTCGCCATCGGCGCGCCCGCCGCGGCGGCCAGGGCCGCGGCGACGTCGAGGGTCTGCGCGTCGCGCAGGTGCTCCTCGCAGGCGCGCAGCGCGGCGTCGGCGGCAGCGCTCGAGGCGCGCCAGCGGCGCACCGGTGACGCGTCGCCCGATCGCGCGGCCACGGCTGCGGCCAGCGGCGCCACGGCGGCGGCGTCGGGCAGCTCGCCGTCGGCCTCCAGGGCGGCGAGCACCTCACGGGCGGCCACCCACCGGGCGTCGGCGTCGTCGTCCGCTCGCACCAGGGCCGGGTGCTCCGCGGCGGCGGCGTCGAGCTGCGCGGCCAGGTCCACCGGGACGGCCACCGGCCCGCCGCCGGCGCCGGAGACCTGCCGTCCCGCGGCGTCGGCCGCGGCGTGCTCGGCGGCGGCCTGGGCGGCGAGCTCACCGGCGCGCACGGCGTCCGCCTCCCGCGCCTGGGCCTGGGCGTGCAGGGCCTCGATGACGCCGGCGTCGGACACCAGCTCCGGAGCGGAGCGCAGCCCCTGGAGGTCCTCGCGCCACCGCACCCTCTGGGCCTGCAGCGCAGCGGTGCGGGCGTGCGCGTCGTCGCGGCGGGTGGCAGCGGCGTCGAAGGCGCCGATCGCCGGCGCCCCCAGCACGGGCCCTGCGCCCCGGTGGACGTTGCGCTCACGGCGCACCGCGCGCAGCGCACCTGCGTCCTCGGCGCTGACGCTGGCCCGCGCGGCGGCCGAGCGCTCCCGGGCGGCGGCGTCCTCGGCGGTGCTCGCGCTCGCCAGGGCGGTGGTGGCCGCCGCGACGTCGCGCTCGGCGTCGTCCACCGCCGTGGCCCGCGTGGTGGCGGCCACCACCTCGGCGCGCACCGCGTCGTCCCGGGCCCGCGCGGCGCGCACGGCCACGGTCTTGGCGCCGCGGTGCCGCTTGTAGAGCGCCTCGGCGCGCGCGTCGAGGGCGTCGAGCACCGCGCCGCCGGTGAAGCCGCTCCTCGCGGTGAAGACCAGCCGGGCCAGGTCGCCGCTCCCCGCGAAGACCTGCTCGCCGCCGGCGCGCAGCCCCGCGTGGCCGAGCCCGAAGCCGTCCTCCCACGCGGCCCGCCCGTCGGCCCCCCAGGGGGAGAGCACCTCGGTGAGCCCGTCAGGGGTCATCAGCCCCCGGTTGGTGCGCAGCACCTCGGCGCCGTCCCCGAGCCGGGCGCGCAGGCGCACCGAGGACCGGGCGGTGAGCGCGTAGCGGGGGCTCTTGAGCGGCAGCCCCCACAGCAGGTCACCGAGCGCCGCGAGCAGCGTGGACTTGCCCGCCTCGTTCGGTCCGGTGATCACGGTGGTCCCCGGGCCGAGCGCCACGCGCGCGTCGCGCAGCGCCCCGTACCGCTCCAGGAGCAGCTCCGCGACCACCGTCGCGGGCGCCGGCCCCTGACCGGCGTCGGTGCGCGCGCCGGTCACGAGACCCGTCCCTCGCGCAGCATCGCGGCCAGGCCCTCGCCGGCGGCCCCGGCGAGCTCGCACAGCGCGGCGGGGGAGGCGAGGTCCAGCAGCCCTGCCTCGCGCACCAGCGGCCCCACCTCCGCGGAGACGTCCGCCAGCAGCGCGCGCAGCCGGCTCTCGTCACCGGCCAGGGACGCCGAGGCGGCCGCCACCGCGTCGAGCAGCTCCGCGTCCGCCGGTGACGCGGAGCCGCGTGGGGTGGTGCGCACGCTGACCTTCTCCACGCTGACCCCGACGCGGGCGCCCTCGGAGCGCACCTGCTCGCCCACCGCCTCGACGTCGGTGAGGTCCCCGGCCGCCGCGCTGGCGCCGGTGAGCACCACGCGCGTCACCACGTCACGCCCGCCGGCGCCGGCGGCGACCTCCCCGAGGCGCTGGCACACCGCGTCCAGCACGTCGTCGCGGGTGCTGGCGCCGGTGACGTCGACGCGCTCGACCTCCCAGCGGGCGACGTCGAGCGCCACGAACTCCAGGCTCGCCCCCGCCCCGGCGGCCTCGACGTCGACGACGTAGGCGCCCTTCGGGCCCGTCTCGCGGGGGTGGCGGCCCTGGAGGTTCCCGGAGAACGCCACGGTGTGCTCACCGCTCGCGAGCACCGCGCGGGTGTGGACGTGGCCCAGCGCCAGGTAGTCGTAGCCGAGGCCCGTGAGGTCGGACAGCGAGCAGGGGGCGTAGGGCTCGTGGCCCTCGGCGCCCTCGACGGAGGAGTGGAGCAGGCCGACGTTGACGTAGCCGGGCAGGCGCTGCGGGTAGCCCAGCGCGATGTTCTCCGTCACCGCGCGGGTGGCGAAGCCCTGCCCGTGGACCGCGAGCCCCAGATCCTCCAGGACCACCGTCTGCGGTTCGCCCGTGGACATCGCGGTCACCCCCGGGGGCAGGCGCAGCGAGCGGGTGATCTCCGAGGCGGCGTCGTGGTTGCCGGCGATGGTGAGCACCGGCACCCCCTGCTCGGACAGGCGGGAGAGCGCGCGGGTGACGACGTGGCCGGTCTCCCAGTCGTGCCAGTCGCCGTCGTAGAGGTCACCGGCGATGAGCAGCGCGTCCGCCTCGCGCTCCAGGACGAGGTCGACGAGGTTGTCCAGCGCCAGGCGGGTGGCGCTGCGCAGGCGGTGGGCCAGGTCGTCGTCGCCCAGGCGCGAGAGACCGCGCAGCGGGGAGTCGACGTGGAGGTCTGCGGCGTGCACCAGGCGCATCAGGGCAGTCTGCGCCACCGGTGCGACGGTGCGGGGGCGACCAGGGCGCGACGGCGCGGGGGACCAGGGCGCGACGGCGCGGGCAGCCGGCTCAGGAAGGGGGCGCGGCGGCGGCGATGACCGCGGCGTGGTGCTCGTGCTCCGCGTCGTCGACGGCGCGGGCCTCGTCGATCAGGAGCACGGGGATCCCGTCGACGATCGGGTAGGCCCGACGACGTGCCGGGTCGTAGAGGACGTCGGGCGCGACGAGGTGCAGGGGCCCGTGGTGGTCCGGGGCGGCGAGGACGTCGAGGAGCCAGGGCGGCAGGGCCATGCGCCCACGGTAGTGCCGCGAGCCGGCGCGCTGCCCGTGCTCCGCGCCAGCGCCCTGTCCGAGGCGACGCCTAGCCTGCCGTCGTGGTGGTGCACGGGCTCTGGACGCGCCGCGGGACCCTCGCCCTGTGGCGCGAGACCGACCCCGACGACGGCGCCCCCGACGATCACGGGGTGCCCCCGCTGCTCGCGGCCGCCCTCGCCCGCAGGGCCAGGGCCCGGCTCGCGCTGCTGGCTCCATCGGACCAGGACGACGACGCAGCCCTGGACGACGCAGCCGCGGACGACGACGCAGACAGCTCGAGCGTCGGCCTCGAGGTCGCCTCCGTCCCCGTGGTCCACGTGCAGCCCGCGGCTGCCCTCGACCTCCTCGCCGGGCTGAGCGCCGGGAGCCCCGTCGGCGAGGAGCTGCTCTGGTTGGCCGACGTCACCGCCGTGGTCCTGGAGCGGGTGCGCGCCGGCGCGGTGGTGCCCGTGCTCGACGCCGCGGGTCCGGCGGCGCGCTGGGCGCCCCTGGCCGACCCGGAGTGGCGGCGGTGGTGCGCCGGCGCCCGCGCGAGCACGCCGCCGGCGCTGTGCGCCGAGGTCTCCGACAGCGGCACCGACGGCGAGCACCCGGGCGGGCGCCGCGCCGGCGAGGTGCTCGACGCGCTCACCGTCGCGCTGACCGACGTCGCCGCCCGCCGCGCCGTCGGCACCAGCATCGGCGCGGGGGCCGGGGGCTCCGAGGCCGTGCGCGCGTGGCTGGGGGCCCTCGTCGCCGAGGACGGGGTCGTCACGGCCGCCCCGGGAGGAGCCGGCGCCGCCGATCTCGCCGATCTCGCCGACCGCGTCCATGCCTGGGCCTCCAGCGCCTCCAGCGCCCCGGTGGAGCTGGTGCTGCGCGTCGTCGAGCCCACCGCCGCCGACACCGGCCCGGGCACCGACCTCGACGACGGCCGGACGCACGACGAGCCGGACCGCCTCCCCGACCCGCCGCGCTGGTCCCTGCAGGTGCGTCTGCGCAGCCTCGACGACCCCTCGCTGCTGCTGACCGCCGAGCAGGTGCGCGACGGCGTCGCCGGCACCACCTGGACCCAGGACGTCGACCCGTGGGCGTGGACGCTCACCGAGCTCGCCCGCGCCG
>JARIBR010000299.1 GCA_029258695.1 Quadrisphaera sp. | reverse complement strand
GCACCGACACCGTGGCCATCGGCCCCGCCGACGTGGACCTCGCCGAGGGCACCCGCACGATCGTGTACGCCTACGGCTCGGCGGAGGACGAGACCCTCGCCCTCGCCGTCCAGACGCTCGACGACCTGGGCTCCGCGCCCGGCTCGGTGCCCTCGGGCCTCGCCGGCTCCGCGGACACCGCCGCCCCGACCCTCGCCCTGGCGGCGGGTGGCACCGCCCTGCTCGCCGCAGCCGTGATCGGCCTGCGGGCACGTCGTCGCGTCGGTGCCGACTCCTGAGACGGTGACCGGTTCCCCGCGGCGCGCAGCACGCAGCGCCGCGGGGCTCGCCGTCGTGGGCGTCGTCCTGGTGTCGTGGTGGGGGCTCAGCCGACCGCCGCCGGACTCCGGGGCGCTCGCCCCGGCGAGCGGGGTGCCGGCCGCCACGAGCTCCCTGAGCACCGACGCCCCGACGCCGGCACTCGGGGTGGAGGATGGCGCTCTCCCCACGGTGACCGTGCGGGACGCCTCACCCGCCGCGGCCTCGCCGGCGTCGCCGGCCCCCGCGTCGCCGGTGGTGCTCCGCGGCGACGAGCTGCACGGTGACGTGGACGTGGTGCCCGTGGGCGTCACGGATGGTGGGGCCATGGAGATCCCGCGCAGCGGCGCAGACGTCGGCTGGTACCGCTTCGGGGCCGCGCCCGGTGATCCGGAGGGCTCTGCCGTGCTGGCGGGGCACGTGGACACGCTGGGCGAGGGTCCCGGCGCCCTGGCGCGCACCACGCACCTCGAGGTGGGCGACCGGCTGCAGGTGGCACGCGCCGACGGCTCGCTCGTGGACTACACCGTGACCGCCCGCGTGCTCGTGGGCAAGGACGAGCTGCCCACCGGGGACCTCTTCGCCCGCACCGGTGCGCCGCGGCTCGTGCTCATCACCTGCGGGGGCGCCTGGCGCGAGGACGTGCGCTCCTACGACGCCAACGTCGTGGTCACGGCCGTACCCCGAGCATGAGCGCCGGTGGTCTGGCGGTGGACCAGGCCACCGATGAGCGGGCGCCGGCGGTGCGCCCGGCATCGGCCACCCCTACGGTGACCTCCGTGGTCGACCCCCTCGCGCACGCTCTCGCCGACGGCGACGAGCGGGCGCTGGAGGCGCTCTACCGCGCCCACAGCGGACTGGTCTACGGGATGGCCCGGCGGGCGCTGGCGCCGGCGGACGCGGAGGACGTGCTCCAGGCCGTCTTCGTCGCCGCCTGGCGCGGCAGGACGACGTTCGACCCGGTGCGCGGGGAGCTGCGCGGATGGCTCGTGGGCATCACGCGGCACCGCATCGCCGACGCGCTGCGGGACCGGGCCCGGCGCGGCGAGGTGCTCGTGGCCGAGACCGACGAGCCCTCCAGCCGTGCGCTGCCCGACGAGCACGACCGGACGAGCGACCGGCTCACCGTGATCGCAGCCGTCGACCAGCTGGAGGAACCGCGCCGGGGTCTGGTGCGCCTGGCGTTCTTCGACGAGCTGACGCACCAGCAGATCGCCGACCGGACGGGCTTGCCGCTGGGTACCGTGAAGTCCCACCTGCGACGGGCCCTGCTCCACCTCGGAGCGCTCCTCGGGACGGCGTCCGACACCGCGACGCGACCAGCCACCACGACGCGACCAGCTACCACAGCACTGCCATCGACCACCGCAGGACCTGTCACCGGGGAGCGAGCATGAGCGGGAACCCGGCGCGGGCCGACGTCCCTGGTGACCACCTCGACGACGACGCCCTGGTCGAGCTGGCCCTGACCCCCACAGGTCACGCGGCCCCCGACGACCACCCCGACGACCACCCCGGACCGGCACCGCGCGGGACGACCGGCTCGCCGGCTCGCACGACGGCTCACCTCGCAGGCTGCACGTCCTGCGCGCAGCGGCTCGCCAGCCTGCAGCGGGTCGTCGACGCCGCCCGGGCCGACGAGCCGGGGGACGAGGTGCCACCGCCCGACGGGGCCTGGGACGCCATCGCCAGCGAGCTGGGGCTCGGGCCCGCACCCGCGCGCACGACCGTCCCTGCGCCGCTGTCCTCATCACCGGGACCGGCAGCCGAGCGACCGGCAGCCGAGCGACCAGCAGCCCAACGGTCGCCGGCCGAGCGACCAGCAGCCAGGGCCCCCCAGCGCACTGCGTTGATGCTGACCGCCGCAGCGGCCGTGGGCCTGCTGCTGGGCTGGACGATCGGCCAGGGTGTCGGCGGCGCCCCGCCGGCGGCCACAGCGGTGGCCAGCGCGACGCTCGACCCTCTCCCGGCCCAGGACGGCGCCTCGGCGGAGCCGCCCGATGCCGCGGGGAGCGCGGAGCTGGACCGCTCGCGCGAGACCCGCACGCTCGTGGTGAGCGCCGACGCCCTCGCTCCGCAGGGGTCGGCGCCGGCTCGCGCGGAGGACGGCTACTACGAGGTGTGGCTCATCGACGTCGCCGACGGGCGGCTGGTCTCGCTGGGTGCCCTCGTCGGGGGTGCGGGCTCCTTCACGGTCCCCCCTGCCGTCGACACGGGCGCCTACTCCACCGTCGACGTCTCGTGGGAGCCCGTCGACGGTGAGCCCGCGCACTCCGGTGAGAGCGTCCTGCGGGGCACGCTCTCACCGGAGGCCTGAGCCTCAGACCGGCAGCAGCCGTCCCGCGATGCCCTTGACGGTCGCCCCGGGGCGGTAGGTCTGCGCCAGCGCGGACGCGGTGACGATCTGGGCCCCGGTGAACACCGGGACGAGGTACTGGCTGACGCGCTGGCGCTTCTGCCACCTCGCCAGCTCCTCGGGGGTGGAGTCGGTGGCCAGCGAGGCGTCGTGGACGTCGATGGCCTCACCGCGGCGGTGCGCCGCCTCGGC
>JARIBR010000285.1 GCA_029258695.1 Quadrisphaera sp. | reverse complement strand
ATCGGACCCCACCGGGCGGCGAGACGGGAACCGTGCACGTCCGCGCCTGCGCGCGGGCGGCCTCACCCCTTCAGCGGGCGCCACCAGTCCTCGTGCTCGCGGTACCACGCGACGGTCGCCGCGAGGCCCTCGTCCAGGTCGACCGACGGCGCGTACCCGAGCTCCTGGCGGATCTTGGTGTCGTCGACGCTGTAGCGGCGGTCGTGCCCGAGACGGTCCGCCACCTGGCGCACGCGGGAGGAGTCCGCGCCGAACGCCGCGAGCAGGCGCTCGACCAGCTCGCGGTTGGTGAGCTCGGTACCGCCCCCGATGTTGTAGACGTCGCCGACGCGCCCGCCGGTGCGCACCAGCTCGATGCCGGCGCAGTGGTCGTCGACGTGCAGCCAGTCGCGCACGTTGAGCCCGTCGCCGTAGAGCGGCACGTCCAGCCCGTCGACGAGGTTCGTGACGAACAGCGGGATCGCCTTCTCGGGGAACTGGTGGGGGCCGTAGTTGTTGGAGCATCGCGTGACCACCGCCGGCAGGCCGTGGGTGCGGGCGTAGGCCAGCGCCAGGAGGTCCGACCCGGCCTTGGACGCGGAGTACGGCGAGCGCGGCGCGACGGGGGCGTCCTCAGCCCATGAACCTGTCTCGATGGAGCCGTACACCTCGTCGGTGGAGACGTGCACGAAGCGCTCCACCCCGGCGGCGAGCGCCCCGGCGAGGAGGGTCTCGGTGCCCAGGACGTTGGTGAGCACGAAGGGGCGGGCGGAGGCGATCGAGCGGTCGACGTGGGACTCCGCGGCGAGGTGGACCACCTGGTCGGCGCCCGCCATGGCCGAGGCGACGACGTCCTCGTCCGCGATGTCGCCCTGGACGACGCTCAGCCTCGGGTGGTGGAGGTAGCCCTCGAGGTTGGTCAGCGTGCCGGAGTAGGTCAGCGCGTCGAGGACCACGACCTCGGCGTCGGCCAGGCCCGGGTACGCGCCGTCGAGGGCGCGGCGGACGTAGTTCGAGCCGATGAACCCGGCGGCGCCGGTGACGAGGAGCCTCACGGACGACGAGCCTGCCAGCCGATGAGCGTGTCGGGGGTCGATCCGGGGATGTGCGCTGGCTCAGCCCGCCGGGCCGGTGATTCCAGGCCGACGACGTGCCCGGAGCGGGCCCGGCGCCGCTCCGTGACGGTTCGCCCCGTTCTGCGCTTGACGTCGGGTGTGGCCGCTGGGAGAGTCCGCCGACCGTGCGCACCACCTCACCGACGAGCCGCTGGAGTCTTCGTGGTCCTTCCCTCCTCCTCCCTGCCCTCCTCCCTGGAGCCGCGCGCCTCCCCTCGGGGTCGGCGCCGCGCTCGCTCCCTGGCCGCCGTGGGCGCCTGCGTCGCCGGGGCCCTGACCCTCGCACCGGCCGCGTCAGCGCTCACCCCGTCGCGCGCCGAGCCCGTCGCCCCCGTCCCCACGGCCCCGAGCCCCGACGTCCTGGCCCCGGAGACCCAGACGCTGGACTGGCGCTCCTGCTTCCCCGACGGTCCGCCGCCGGGGCTGCCGCCGGGCAGCGAGGCCCTGGAGTGCTCCGACTACGTGGTCCCCCGCGACTGGGACGCCCCCGAGAGCGGGATCTTCCTGTCCATCGCGGTCTCCCGGCTGCGCCCCACCGACGGCGCCGCCGACGCCACCGTGCTGACCAACCCCGGCGGACCCGGTGGTCCCGGCCTGTCGCTGCCGCTGCTGTTCCTCCAGGCCGAGCGCACCGAGCTCACCGAGAACCGCGACATCGTCGGCATCGACGTGCGCGGCACGGGCGCCTCGACGAACGTCACCTGCTCCGACGCCGGGACGACGACCGCGGCCCTGGACCCGCGCAACCGCTCCCAGGCGGCGACCGACCTCGTGCTCGACCTCAGCGAGCTCACCGCCCAGGCGTGCCAGGCCGACCCCGCGAACCTCTCCCCGGTGATCAGCACCCGGCAGACGGTGCGGGACCTCGACCTGCTGCGGGACCTCCTGGGCCGCGAGAGCGTCGACTGGATCGGCTACAGCGGCGGCACCTGGCTCGGGGCGGCCTACGCCCAGGCCTTCCCCGACCGCGTGGGCAAGTTCGTCCTCGACGCCAACACCGAGTTCACCTCGCCGTGGCAGGAGACCTTCGACCTGCAGCCGCTGGGCTTCCAGCGGCGCTACGAGCAGGACTTCCTGCCGTGGGTGGCGACCTACGACGACCGCTTCGGCCTCGGCGCCACCCCGGCCGAGGTCGACGCCACCTACGAGCGCGTGCGGGCGGCCTTCGCCCGCGAGAGCGGCGGGGCCGTGGCGATCGACAACGTCATCGCGCAGTCCATGTACAGCAAGGCGACGTTCTCCGACACCGCCGACCTCCTCGCGCTGCTCGACGAGGCGGTGGCCGCGATGCCCGAGGGCGACGTCCTGTCCGCCTCCGACCCGGTGGTGCGACGCCTGCTGGCCCGTGACGACCAGCCCCGTTCCCTGGCGCCGCTCGCCCCGGACGCGTTCGAGTCGACCTTCCTCAACATCACCTGCAACGACACCCCGTGGACCGGTGACCGTGAGTCCCTGCTGGCGTTCTCCCGCGCGCAGGGCGAGGCGTACCCGCTGATCGGCTGGTCGACGCTCGCCCAGCCCTGCGTGTTCTGGGACCGCCCCGAGGCCGCCACCCTGGAGCCGCGGACCGGCGCCGGGGTGCCGCCGGTGCTCATGGTCCAGAACGAGAGGGACCCGGCGACCCCGATCGAGGGCGCCCGCGTCGCGCGGGAGCAGTTCGCCGGCGCCCGCCTGCTGGAGGTCCTCGACGAGGGCGACCACACGGTCTACCCGGGCAACCCGTGCGTGGACGCCGCGGTCGAGGCCTTCATCCTCGACGAGGACGCCAAGGCCGAGGACTCGATCTGCGAGGGCGTGGGGCTCCCCGAGCCGACGCCCCCGCTCGGCGGGGCGGTGCCCGTGCCGAGCCCCACGTCGACGCCCGACGCGACGCGGGCCCCCCGGGCGGACGAGCCCGCCGCCGGGGCCGGCACGCCGATGGAGCGGATGCGGGTGCTGGGGGAGCGGGCCGACCTCGACGAGGTGCCCGCGCAGGACTGAGGCGGTAGCCGGCCGGGTGCCGCCCTGCGCACCATGAGGGGTGGCGCCCGGCCGGCAGACCTGGGGCGTCGGCTGGCTGGTCCGACGACGTGTTCCCTGCGCCCTCGTGCGACACGCCGCACCAGCACGTGGCGCCGCGGCGTGGCGCGTCGAGGTCGCAGGATCTGCGTCGTCGTCCCCGGACCCACCGCCGTCCTGCGCCGACCCCGCCGTCCCACCCCGGGCCTACGCTTGTCCACCGTGTCGCTGACCGGTGTCCTGTCCGCCCTCCGCGCCGACCCCGCCATCGAGCGCGCGGTCGCCGCCGCCCGCTCCGGGGACGTGCCCCTGCTGGACCTCGCCGCCCCCGGTGGCGCCCGCCCGGCCGTCCTCGCGGCCCTGGCCGGCGCCGGTGAGCAGGACGCCGGGCGTCCGGTCCTCGCCGTGACCGCCACGGGCCGCCAGGCCGAGGACCTCGCCTCCGCGCTGCGCTGCTACCTCGAGCCCACCTCCGT
>JARIBR010000282.1 GCA_029258695.1 Quadrisphaera sp. | reverse complement strand
AAGGTCGTCGTCGGCGAGCTGTCGGACCCGCGCCGGGCCGCGGTCCCCGTCGTCGCGGCGCTCGCCGGGCTCGTGGTGCCGGCCCTGGTGTTCGTGGCCTTCAACCCCTCCGGGCCGGCGGCCGCGGCGTGGGGCGTGGTGATCTCCACGGACACCGCCTTCGCGCTCGGGGTCCTCGCCCTGGTGGGACCGCGGGGCTCCTCGCAGCTGCGGCAGTTCCTGCTCACCCTGGCCGTCGCCGACGACATCGGTGCGTTGGCGGTCGTCGCGCTCTTCTACACCGACGACCTCGCCATCGGCCCGCTGCTGCTCGCGGTGGCGGGTGTCGCCGTGATGGTGGCGCTGGCCCGTCGCGGGCACCGCGGCGGGCCAGCGGTCCTGCGCCGCGGCCCGGTCTACCTCGTGCTGGGCGCCGCGGTGTGGGTGGCGACCGTCGCCTCCGGGGTGCACCCGACGATCGCCGGGGTGGTCATCGCGCTGTTCACGCCGGCGTTCGCACCCCGTCGGCGCGAGGTCGCCCAGGCGGCGTCGGCGGTGACGGCCTACCGCCAGGATCCCGGCCCCCGCTCCGCGCGGGAGGCCCGGTGGTCCATCGACGCGTCCATCGCCCCCACCGACCGCCTCCAGCTGCTGTACCAGCCGTGGACGGCCTTCGTCATCGTCCCGCTGTTCGCCCTGGCCAACGCCGGGGTCGTCCTGGACGCCGGCGCCCTGCGCGCCGCGGCGACCTCACCGCTGACGTGGGGCGTGATCGCCGCCCTGGTGGTCGGGAAGCTGGTGGGCGTCCTCGGCGGCGCGCTGGTCGCGGTGCGCACCGGTGCCGGAGGCCTCGCGGCGGGCCTGGACCGCTGGCAGCTGGCCGGGGGCGCCGCCCTGTCCGGGATCGGGTTCACGATCTCCCTGCTCGTCGTGGACCTCGCGCTCGGCGACGAGCCGGCCCTGGCCGAGCAGGCACGCATCGGGGTGCTGGCGGCCGCGGTGATCGCCGTGGTGCTCGCCTCGGCGCTGCTCGCCGCCGCCCGGCGCTCCGGCCCCGCCCGCGCCGGCGCGTCCACCACCCTGGTGCCGGCGGTCGACCCCGGGCGCGACCACGTCCAGCTCACCGGTGACCCGGCCGACGTGGAGGTGACGCTGGTGGAGTTCGCCGACTTCGAGTGCCCGTTCTGCGCCCGGGCGTCGGGATCCATCGACGACGTGCGCGCCCACTACGGGCCCCGGCTGCGCTACGTCTTCCGCCACCTGCCGCTGGTCGACGTCCACCCCCACGCGCAGATGGCAGCCCGCGCGGCCGAGGCGGCCGGTGCCCAGGGGAAGTTCTGGGAGATGCACGACGCGCTGTTCGCCGACCAGGAGCACCTCGACTACAGCGGCCTGGTGGCCCGAGCCCGCGAGATCGGACTCGACGTCCAGCGCTTCGACGACGCGCTCGACGACCACGCGATCGGCGCGCGGGTGCGCGAGGACATCTCCAGCGCCCAGGCCTCGGGGGCGCGCGGAACGCCGACGTTCTTCGTCGACGGCGAGCTGTGGACCGGGGCCACCGACGCGGCGAGCCTCATCGCCGGTCTGGACGCCGCTCTCGACGTCCGGCGCGACGGCGCCACGGCCCCCGGCACGCCGGCCACCCGGACCACCACGAGCACCGCCCCGGAGGAACGTCCATGAGCCTGGTCGAGGACGCCCTGCCGGTGCTGACCGACGCCCAGATGGACCGCCTCGCCGCAGTCGGGCGGCGCCTCACCACCGCGGTCGGCGACGTCCTCTTCTCCGAGGGGCAGGACGAGTACGACATGCACGTCGTCCTCTCCGGCACGATCGCGGCGTACGACGACGTCTCCGGGGAGCGCCAGCTGCTCATCGACCCGATCGGGCGCGGCCAGTTCATGGGGGAGATGGGGCTGCTGCGCGGGGAGGCCACCTACGCCACCGCCGAGGTGCTCACCGCCGGGGAGGTCATCGAGGTCCCCCGCGTGGCGGTCGTGGACCTCATGGCCAGCGACCCCGAGCTCTCCGAGATCTTCCTGCGCGCCTTCGCCGCCCGTCGCCAGCTCAACACCGGCTCCGGGTCGGGGCTGACCATCGTGGGACGACGCGGCGACCCCGACGCCCTGCGCCTGGCGGAGCTCGCCCAGCGCAACTACCTGCCCGCGACCTGGCTGGACCCCGCCGACGACGGCGCGGCCCACCTGCTGGCGCGCAGCGGACGCACCGCCGAGCAGGCGGGCGAGCGCGCGGTGGTCGCCTGGGGCACCGACGTGGTCCTCGACGCGCCCTCCAACCGAGAGCTGACCACCGTGGTCGGCGTCGGGGTCGGGCCGGGCGTCGACGGCGTCGTCGACCTCGTGGTGGTCGGCGCGGGACCGGCGGGCCTCGCCGCGGCGGTGTACGGGGCCAGCGAGGGCCTGGACACCTACGTGGTGGACTCCCTCGGCGTCGGCGGGCAGGCGGGCAGCTCCTCGCGCATCGAGAACTACCTGGGCTTCCCCGCCGGCGTGTCCGGCACCGAGCTGGCCTCGCGCGCGGTGGTGCAGGCCGAGCGCCTGGGCGCGCGGTTCGTCGTGCCCTACGGCGTGCGGTCCCTGACGAGCGGGGCCGGCGACGAGGGGCGGGCCGTCCACACCCTCGCGCTGGACTCCGGTGACGTGCTGCGCGCCCGCGCGGTGATGATCGCCACCGGCGCGGACTACCGCCGGCTGCCCCTGGAGAACCTCGACGCCTACGAGGGCGCGGGGGTCTACTACGCGGCCACCGCCGTGGAGGCGCGCCTGAGCGGAGGCGAGACCGTCGTCGTCGTCGGTGGCGGCAACTCCGCGGGTCAGGCCGCGATCTTCCTCACCGGGCACGCCACCACCGTGCTGCTGTGCCTGCGCGGCGGGGACCTGCGCAAGGGCATGAGCGACTACCTCGCCCGCCGCGTCGAGAACCACGACCGGATCGAGGTGCGCACCGGCACCGAGGTCACCGCCCTCGAGGGCGACCCGGCCCTCGAGCACGTCACCCTGACCCGTGACGGCGAGGACGAGCGGCTGGCGTGCCGGGCGGTGTTCTCCTTCATCGGCGCGGTGCCCAGCTCCGAGTGGCTCGACGGCGTCGCGCTCGACAGCCGGGGCTTCGTGCTGACCGGGACCGACGCCCTCGCCGCCCTCGCCGACCGGCACGGCGTGGCCGACGGCACCGACCCGCAGGACGGGGCCGACCGCTCACCGGTGGACGAGCCCGAGCAGCAGCCCGTCCGGCTGACCTTCGAGACGTCGTCGCCCGGGGTCTTCGCCGTCGGCGACATCCGCTCCGGGTCCACCAAGCGGGTCGCCGGCGCCGTCGGCGAGGGCTCGGTGTGCGTCGCCGAGGTCCACCGCTACCTCGAGCCCTGACGTCGGGGCACGACCACCACGACCGCCACCGGCGGGCACCACAGC
>JARIBR010000274.1 GCA_029258695.1 Quadrisphaera sp. | reverse complement strand
TCATCCCCCCACTCCCACCCGGACGCCACGGAACCGCGCCGGCGCCGTCCCGTGCCCGGTGTGCCCCACCTGCCCGGGCTGGCCCTTGCCGCAGTTCGGGGTGCCCCACGCCTGCCACTCGTCCCCGCCGGCCAGCATGTCCATGCTGGACCAGAACCGCGGGCCGATGCCGGTGTACGACGGGTCCCGCAGCATCCGCCCGCGCCGACCGCCCTTGACCTCCCAGCCGATCTCGCACCCGAACTGGAAGTTCAGCCGCCGGTCGTCGATGGACCACGAACGGTTGTGCTCCATGAGCACCCCGTCGTCGGTCGCCGCGACCATCTCCTCCAGGCTGTGCGGGCCCGGCGCCAGCGACACGTTGGTCATCCGCACCATCGGCATCCGCGCCCACCCGTCGGCGCGCACCGACCCGGCGTAGCCCAGACCGGCCAGCGCCCCGGAGTCACGGCCGGCCAGCACCCCCGTCCACACCCCGTCACGCACCGCGTCGCGCGCGCGGGCCGGGGTGCCCTCGTCGTCGTACCCGAACGAGCCCAGCGCCCCGGGCAGGGTCGGGTCGATCGTCACCGTCATCAGCTCGGAGCCGAACCGCAGGCTCCCCAGCTGCGCGAGGTCCAACCAGGACGTGCCGGCGTAGGCGGCCTCCCACCCCAGGATCCGGTCCAGCTCGATGGCGTGGCCCACCGACTCGTGCACCTGCAGCGACATCTGCTCACCGCCCAGGATCACCGTGGTCTCCCCGGGCGGGCAGCGCGGGGCGGTGAGCAGCTCCTGGCACGCCGCGGCGATGCGCTCCGCGTGCGCCGGGAGGTCGATCTCGCGCACCAGCTCCCAGCCGCGCGTGCCGTACTGGCCGCGGAAGGCCGGGTAGGAACGGCGCTGCGTGCCGTCCTCGCCGACGGTGGTGCAGTGCATCCCGGCGCCGCTCTCGCGCACGTGCTGCCCGATGCGAGAGCCCTCGCTGGAGACGAACGCGGTGCGCGTGGACCACGCCTGGCTCAGCGCCTCCGCCACGGCCACCCCGGCCCGGCGCATGGTGGCCGTCACCCCCACCAGGAGGTCGACCTTCTCCGACGTCGGGACCGCGAACGGGTCCTCGACGCACAGGCTCGACCAGCTCGCGGTGACCGCGGGGACGTCCACGAGGTCCACCGGCGCGCCGGGCACCGTCGCCGAGGCGCGCGCCAGCGACGCCGCCCGCTCCCCGGCCCGGCGCGCCTCGGCGCCGCCGTCCGGGTCGCCGACGGCGGCGAAACCCCACGAGGAGCCCACCAGCGCCCGCACCCCCAGGCCCGCCGACGTGGTCTGCGACAGCGACCTCACGTCGCCGTCGCGCGCCGTGAGGCGCTCGTGGCGGCGGTCGACGAGGCGGGCGTCGGCGTAGCGGGCCCCGGCCGCCAGCGCGGCCTCCACGGCGGCGCTCGCGGCGTCGAACGCGGCCGAGGAGACGGGATTGGGGGGCTCGACGGCAAGGGCTCCGGTGCGGGGCGAGAGCGGCACGCACCTGATGCTGCTCGGTCGTGGCCGTCGGTGCGAACCGGACCCTGAGCCGGACCAGCGACGAGCGTGGTGAATGCCACGACGATGCGTGCGGTGATCGATCCTTTCCGTGACGGTTTCGGGCGAACGGTGACAGACGAGATGCTCTCGCCGGGGTCCGACCCGGGCCGCCCTGTCCGGTATGTCTTAATCAGGCATGCTGATCAGCCGAGCCGCACGGATGGAGCGCGTCGAGGTCGACGAACCGACGGTCCGCGTGGGCGTCGTGCCGCTGGACCCGGTGACCGTCGACGGCGCGGTGAACCGTGTGGTGCGTGCCCTCGACGACGGTGAGGGTGGTCTGGTGGTCACCCCCAACGTCGACATCCTGAGGTTGCTCGAGCACCCGACCAACGAGGACGTCCTGGCGCGGGCGTCGATGTTCGTCTGCGACGGCGCGCCGCTGCTCCTCGCCGCCCGGCTCGCGGGCGGGAGGCTGCCCGCACGTGTCACCGGCACGGAGATGGTGCACGGCCTGGCCGCCGCTGCCGCGGCGACCGGGCGCTCCGTCGCCGTCGTCGGCGGTGCGCCCGGGGTCGCCGCCGAGGCCGGTCGCCGGCTGGCCCTCGCGTACCCGGGGCTCGACGTGCGGGGTGCCGTCTGCCCCGCGTGGGGTTTCGAGCGCGACCCCGAGGTGCTGGCTGCCCTCGTCGAGGAGGTCGCCGCGACCGGCGCGGACCTCGTCTTCGTGGGGCTGGGGTTCCCCAAGCAGGAGCGGCTCTCGATGGAGCTGGCCGGCCGCATGCCGAAGGCCTGGTTCGTCGGGTGCGGGGCGACCGTCGAGTTCGTCGCCGGTGCTCGTCGGCGTGCGCCAGGTGTGGTCCAGCTCGTCGGCATGGAGTGGGCCTTCCGGTTCGCGCAGGAACCGCGGCGCCTCGGCCGCCGGTACCTCGCCGACGCGGTCTACCTCGGGCCGCTCCTGGTGCGCAGCGCGGTGGCCGGGGTGCTGCGACGCCTGTCGGAGCGAGAGGTGGTGGACGCTCGGCGCGATCCGGCGGAGGCCGACGACGCGCGGGACGACGCGGACCGCGCCAGCCCCGCACGCATCGCCTCCAGCGCGGCGCCGTCGGTGACTCGCCAGTCGTAGCCGTCCCCGCTGCGCTGCCACCACGTGAGGCCGGTGATGGACGGGGTCGCGTCGAGGTAGTCGAACAGGGAGGTGATCCACCGCGCACGGGCCGGGCACGTGGTGGCCACCGCCACCTCGGCCAGGCGGACCGGGCGGGGGGAGAGCCGCCGAACCTGCGCGATCGTCGGTCCGAAGAGCCGCTCGGGGCTGGGGCAGCCGCTCCTGGGGTAGCTGTAGCCGTCGATGCCCACCTCGTCGACGGAGGCGTCGCCGGGGTACAGCCCCGCCAACGGCGTCTGGTTCGGCCCGACGACGTTCGGCGACCACACCCAGATCGCGTTGGAGGCACCTGCCTGCTCGAAGACCTCGTGCAGGTGGCGCCAGGCGCGCGCGAAGTCACCGGGGTGGTTGCCGCTCCTGCTCTCGTTCCACGGCTGCCACCGGCCGTTCATCTCGTGCCCGAAGCGGATGCGCACGGGCTCGCCGGCGTCACGCACCGCAGCCGCGAAGCGGCGGACGTACGCGTCGTGGTCCCCTCGCGCGATGCCGGCCAGGGCGAACTGCGGGTCGTGGGAGCCCTTCCGCGGGTTCGACGGGGCCCACGAGACCTCCAGGGTGGCGCCGGTGGCGTGGATCTGGCGTGCCCGGTGGGCGGGGAACTCCGCGCGCTCGGGATGCCCGTCGTACTGCCAGCTGACGAACGTCTGGAGCACGTCGACCTCGTGACCTGTCAGACGCTCGACATCGGTGACCTTGCCGGCGTCGTAGTGGTAGCTCGGCAAGGACACCCCGATGGTGCGCTGTGGACCCGCGAGCGCAGCGCCGGGGACGGCGGCGGCCGTCGCGGACGCACCGCTGACCACCGCAGCGACGAGCGCGGCCGTCGTCGCCACAACCCTGGCGGAGGTCCTGGGACAGATGGGCCTCACGTCGAACCTCTTCGTCGGTGGCTGAGGGGCGCCTTCAGGTGGTGCCGGTGACACCCACCCGCACGGCTCACGGAGCTCACCTGCGGGGCCGCGGTGCATGGCCTGTCGAGGTCGAGCAGGTGAGGCTGGCCAGCACGGAGCCGCTGCCACCACCGAGCCCTCGCGAGAGCGTCGCCACCAGCAGCCAGAGACACACCGGACACCGGGAGCGTAACGGGGTGTCCGACGATGTGGCGTTCGTCCGACAAGGTCCGGTCCCCGACGATCTCTGGTGTCCGTGACGTGTCGTGGCCCCGTGCTGTGGTCGTGGCCGTCCGGGGGAGCGATCACCTGCCGGGACGTGTGAGAGGGTCCACGCGACGTCCGGTCGGCTCAGGAGATGAGGAGTGTCGGTGGTGCGCAAGGCGTGGTCCGCGGCGCTGACCTCAGTGGTGGTCGTCCTGGTCGCCGGGGTGCTCGCGGGCCTGGTCCACGGCGTCTGGTCCAGCCGCAACCCGGGCTGGGAGTCCATGACGAGCCTCACCGTCTCGCCCCTGCCGGACACCGGTGACCCGGACCGTGTCATCGCGACCCAGATCGAGGTCCTGGAGAGCCGTACGCAACGCGCGGCGATCGCGGGGGCGCTCGTCGAGCCGGCCCCGTTCACGATCGATGCCGAGCAGCGTCGGCTGTCCGACGTCGTGGACGTCACCGTCACCAGCACGCAGCGCGACACCGCGACGCGGGCAGCCGCCGTGCTCGAGGGCACCTATCCGGCCCGCGCCGGCGGTGGCGCGGCGCCCACGGTCCGCGTCGCCGTGCTCGACCCCCCGCTGGCGGCGACGCGGAGCGATGACGTCCTGCGTGACGCCCTGCTGGTGGGGCTGGGTGCAGCGGCGCTCGCGGTGGCCGCGCTGGTGCTCGTCTCCGCCCTGCGCCCCCGGGTGAAGCGCTCCTACGCCGACGCGCCCGTGGACGCGGTGGTGCTGGAGCTGCCCGAGCCGGGTCGTCCAGGGTCGCCGCTGCGGGAGGCGTGCGCCTCCGAGCTGCGTCGGTTCTCCGACCGCGTCCTGGCTCCGCCCGGCGTCGAGGAACGCCCCCGCCCACGGGTGACCGCGCTCGCCGGGGTCGACCGGGCCACCCTCGGCTGGGTCACCGACGTCCTGGACGGGACCCCGGACACCGTGCACGAGCCCGGTGCGCCCGACGAGCGGCGCCCTCAGAGCGTGGTGGTGACCAGGTCGGGGGTGGACACGGAGATCGCCCTGCGCAAGGAGGTGCAGTCGAGGGCGGTGTTCTCCGAC
>JARIBR010000131.1 GCA_029258695.1 Quadrisphaera sp. | reverse complement strand
ACGCCACCCCGTACGACGGCCGCCCGCCGAGCAACCAGGACGGCTTCAACTTCCAGGGCGACAAGACCGGCGCGAAGTGGTCGACGCTGGTCGCCGAGCTGCCCAAGGCCGAGAAGACCGGCAACCTCGACCTGCGCCCGAACGCCCACGTCGCGCAGATCACCCACGACGCGTCCGGGAAGGTCGACGGGGTCCTGTACTTCGAAGGCGACGTGCTCCACCGCCAGGGCGCCCGGGTGGTGTGCGTGGCGGCCAACGCCATCGAGTCGGCACGGCTGCTGCTGCTCTCGGGCTCGCCGCAGTTCCCCGACGGGTTGGCGAACTCCTCCGGGGAGGTCGGCAAGAACTACATGCGCCACCTCACCGCGTCGAGCTATGCCCGCTTCGAGCAGCCGGTGCACATGTACCGCGGGGAGACGATGGCCGGCATCGTCGCCGACGAGACCCTGATGGACCCCTCCCGCGGGTTCGTCGGCGGCTACAACATGGAGACCCTCTCGCTCGGCCCGGCGTTCATGGCCGCCTTCGCCGACCCGGGTGCGTGGGGACCAGCCTTCACCGAGATCCTCGACGGCTACGAGAACACCGCCGGCCTGTGGATCGTCGGTGAGGACATGCCGCAGCCCACCAACCGGGTCACTCTCAACGACGACACGAAGGACCAGCACGGCCTGCCGGTCCCGAACGTGCACTTCGACGACCACCACAACGACGTGGCCATGCGCACCTACGCGTGGGAGCACGCCCGCGAGCTCTACCGGGCCGTCGGCGCCGTGGGGGTCACCGACACCCCGCCCTACCCGTCGACGCACAACCTCGGTACGTGCCGGATGAGCGCGGACCCCGACGAGGGCGTGGTGGACCAGTTCGGGCGGGCACACGACGTGCCCAACCTCTACGTCAGCGACGGCTCGGTCTTCACCACCGGCGCCGCGGCGAACCCCACGCTGACGATCGTGGCGCTCGCTGTGCGCCAGGCCGAGCACATCGCCGGCCGGCTGAAGGCCGGCGTCCTGTAGAAGGTGGGCGCCCAGCACGGCGCTGCGCTCCCGCTCCGGCGGGGAACGGCACCGCGTCCGTTCAGCGGGCTGCCGGCGCGCCGGTCACGATTCGTCGTCGACCTGCATCTCACCCAGCAGAGACCACTCGGTGCCGGGCACCTCGACGTTGACCACCCGCGGCGTCGCGGTGAGGTAGGGCGGCAGCTCACGCTGCGCGTCCTTGAAGTGCTGGGACTGCACGTGCTCCCCGCCTGCGTCGCCGTCGCGGAACGCCTCGACGAGGACGTACTCCTGCAGGTCGTCCAGAGACCGGGACCACTGGAACCACAAGCAGCCAGGCTCGGCGCGGGTGGCCTGCGTGAACGCTTCTGAGATCTGCGGCCACTGCTCGGCGTGCTCTGGCTTGACGCTGAACTTGGCGGTGATGAAGATCATCTTTTCCTCCTCGGATCACGGGACGCGGACGAGTACCTGAGGGTGCCACTCGCAGACAGGCACACGACACCGGTGGACGGGCAGCAGGGTTCCCCACTCGTCGGCGCGGATGCCTCAGCCCTGTCGCGCTACGGCGGCCCGGTGGCTTCGTCGAGCACCTCGAGGACGTGGCGGTAGCTCTCGCCGGTCGCCCGGGTCATGGCGATCTCGCAGGTGCGGTTGCACGAGACGTGGGCGTCAGCGCCCAGGTCCCGCACCTGCGCGGCCTGCTCGGCCGTAGCCGAGGCGGTCAGCTCCGGGTGGAGCATGCCCCGGTCCCCGGCGAAACCGCAACATCCCCAGCCGGGCGGAATCACCACCTGCTCGGCCAGAGCGCCCGCCAGTGCGCTCAGCGAGCCGTCGGACCCCAGCCGGGTCGACGAGCACGTCGGGTGCAGCGCCAGCACGGCCGCCCGCCGGCCCTCCGGCACCGGGGGTAGCAGCGGCAGCACGTGCTCGGCGGTGAAGTCCACCGCGTCGAACACCCGCAGCGCCGCTGCCTCCGTACCGGCGCCGCGCACGGCCTCGACCAAGCCCTCGGTGCAGGAAGACGCGTCGCACACCACCGGTAGCTCGCCGCCACGCGTGGCCTCGAGGAGCACGTCCACCACACGGGTACGCATCGCGGCCGCGGCCTGCGGCAGCCCCTTGGAGGACCAGGGCGTGCCGCAGCACAGCTGGTCGACGCCCTCGGGCACCAGGAGCGCGATGCCTGCCCGCCGGCACAGCGACTCGACGCTCTCCTGCACCCCGGGCGAGGACGGGCTGGCTCCTGAGGGCCCGAACATGGTGGACACGCAGGCCGGCAGGTACACCGCTGCCGGCTCGGTCGTCGGCGCGGGGCGCGCGCGCGGTCTGCCACCGGCGGGCAGGTCCGGTGACCACAGCGGCACCGTGTCGGCGCCCAGCAGCCGGCGGGCGAGGCGGTTCGGCGCCTGGAGCACGGGGGCCGGCAGGGCGCGCGCCGCGGTCAGGGCCGCGCCGGCTGTTGTCGTGGCGGCGCCCCAGTGCTGGGCCGCGGCCCCCCACACCGCGCGTCCCACCGGTCCGTGGGCGGTGGAGCGCAGCCGTTTGACGAGGTCGCCGGTGTTGATGAGCACCGGGCAGGTGGTCGCGCACATCCCATCGACGGCGCACGTCGCCACGGAGTCGTACTCCTCGTCCCGGCGCAGATGCGCGGCCAGGTCGGCGTCGCCGTCGAGGTCTGCCTGGGCGATCGCCCGGCGCACCACGATGCGCTGGCGCGGGGTGAGGGTGAGGTCGCGGCTGGGGCACACCGGTTCGCAGTAGCCGCACTCCACGCAGCGGTCCACCTCGGCCTCGACGCTCGGGGCGCTCTTGAGGTGACGCAGATGGGCCCGCGGGTCCTCATCGAGGATTGTTCCCGGGTTGAGGGTGCCCGCCGGGTCGAACAGCGCCTTGACCTCTCGCATCACCCCGTACAGCTCGTCGCCGTACTGGCGGCGCACGTACGGGGCCATCACCCGGCCCGTGCCGTGCTCGGCCTTCAGCGACCCGCCCTCGCCGAGCACGAGGTCGACCATGTCCTCGGTGAAGGCGGCGTATCGGTCCAGGGCGTCGGGCTCCGTGAGGGCGTCGACGAGCATGAAGTGGATGTTGCCGTCCTTGGCGTGCCCAAAGATGACGCTGTCGCGGTAGCCGTAGCGGGTGAACAGCGCCGTCAGCGCCGCGCAGGTGCGCTCCAGCGCCGCGACCGGGACCACAACGTCCTCCAGCAAGGCCGTGGTGCCCGGTGGACGGGCCCCGGCAACCGTGGCGTAGAGGCCCTTGCGCAGGTGCCACAGGGCCGCGCGCGAGCGCGCGTCGTCGCTGAGCTCCGCCGGCGCGCTCAGAGGGAGGGTGTCGATGATCGCCGTGGCCCGGCCGGCGAGCTCGGCGAGGTCGTCTGCGCTGTCGGCCCGGTACTCCACGAGCAGCGCCGCTTGCTCCTCGACCGCTAAGTCGCGGACGACGCCGGGGGCGTCGGGGGCGCGCTGGCCGACCCGCAGGGAGACCGCGTCCATCAGCTCCAGTGTGGCGGCGCCGGTGGCCACGAGGTCCGGCAGCGCGCCAGTGGCCGCGGCGAGATCCTCGAAGACCAGAAGCGCGGTCGCCGCGCACGGCTGCACCGCCACGGTGGTGAACGTCGCCTCCGCGACGAATCCGAGAGTGCCCTCGCTGCCGACCATCAGGTGTGCGGCGATGTCGACGGCGCGGTCGTGGTCGAGAAAAGAGTTCAGCCCGTAGCCCATGGTGTTCTTCATCGCGAACTGCTGGCGCAGGTGCGCCACCGATGCGGGGTCGGCCCGCACGGTGTCGCGCAGGCGCAGCAAACCGGCGTGGAGCTCCGGCTCAAGCGCAGCCAGCCGTTCGTCGGCGTCAGCGGACCCGGTCTCGACCACGGTCCCGCTGGGCAGCACGAAGGTGAGCGACTCCATCGTGCGGTAGGCGTTGTCCACGGTGCCGCAGGCCATGCCCGAGGAGTTGTTGGCCACCACTCCGCCAACGGTGCATGCG
>JARIBR010000322.1 GCA_029258695.1 Quadrisphaera sp. | reverse complement strand
CTCGGTGGTGCTGCGTGCCCCCAACGGGGTTCGAACCCGCGCTGCCGCCTTGAAAGGGCGGTGTCCTAGGCCGCTAGACGATAGGGGCCGGACCGGTGCGTGCCGGCGATCACCGGTGGTGCTGGTGGTGCTCGTGCCCATGCCGAGGCCTGGACGCGGACGAGCATACCGCGGACGGGCGGTGTCGGTGCACGGGGCGCGCACATCGTCGAGGACGACGGCTCGAGCCGCCCGCGTCGACCCGACCACCCCTCGGTCACCGGCCGCGCGAGGACCTCCGGTGGGGGATGCTGCGGGCATGGACGAGCCCGGCGACGTGCACATGAGCGAGGAGGCCTTCGAGGAGCTCGTGGCCGACGGTCTCGACCTCATCCCCGAGGAGCTCGCCGCGCTGATGGTCAACGTCGTCGTGCTCGTGGCCGACGAGCCGGAGGACGGCCTCCCCGACGACCTCCTGGGGCTCTACGAGGGGACGCCGCTCACCGAGCGGGACTCCGGCTGGGACGCCGGAGCCCTGCCGGACCAGATCACCATCTTCCGCGGCCCCACCCTGCGAGCCTTCGACGACGAGGACCAGGTACGCCAGGAGGTGGCGACGACGGTCGTGCACGAGGTGGCGCACCACTTCGGGATCGACGACGAGCGCCTGCACGCCCTGGGCTGGGGCTGATCGGCGCGGTCAGGCGGCCTTCTTGCGGGCGCGCTCCACCCGGCGGACGGTCTTCTCCTCGTCCACGCGGCTGCGCCGGGCCCGACGCTTCGCCTCACCCGGCCGGGTGAGCAGCTCGAGCACCGCAGCCTCCACCGCGCCGTGGGTCGCGGGCTCGCCGAACGCCGCCCCCACCCCCAGCTCCTCGAGGATGGGCTCGATGGTGGTGCCGTCCTCGAAGAGGTCGACCACGCGCGGGTCCACGTAGGAGCTCCGCGCCACCGTGGGGGTGTTGCCGAGGTAGCTCGAGACCTCCTGCATGGCCCGGCTCACGGCCCGCTTGCGCGCCGCCGCCGTGGTGGCGGCGTGGGTGGAGACCGCGAGGGCCAGGGCGGCGAGCACCGTGGCGTGCCAGGTGCGGAAGTCCTTCGCGGAGACGTCCACGCTCTCGTCGGCCTCCCCGGCGCGCCGAGCCCTGGCGACGGCGTCGTCGTCACCCGCCTCGTCGTCGGGCACCGGCGTCGCGCGCCCGAGCACGTCCTTGACGTAGGCGTTGATCTCGGAGGAGACGACGTCGTGCCACTGCCCGTCCTCGTCGCGCCAGGCGAGCAGGTCGGTCTCCTCCGGGACGTCGTGCTCGAGGATCTCGGCGATGCAGGCGCGCACCGCGTCGTCGCGCAGGGACAGCACCCGGTCCTGGTGCGACTTCGCGACGTACTCGAAGACCAGCGCCTTCGGGTCGTCGGGATCCACCCGGACGTGCCGGCGTTGGAGCGTGGCGAGCCCGAAGGTGTTGTTGGCCTCCGCGTACCCCTCCCCACCGACGCGGAAGAAGCCGAGGTCCAGCAGGCGGAACGCCGCCGCGAGAGCCCGCTTGCG
Source organism: Quadrisphaera sp. (assembly GCA_029258695.1). The sequence goes on along the minus strand of JARIBR010000322.1, from coordinate 1,898 downwards.
GGGCATCCCCTCCAGGACCAGGTGCTCGGCGACCACCGCGCGGGCCACGGGAAGGCGCCGCGCGACGTCCACGACCCGCTCGAACTTGGCCCGGTCGCGCTGCTCGCGCCACGCCGGGTGGTAGAGGTACTGGCGCCGCCCGGCCTCGTCGGTGCCCACCGCCTGCAGGTGGCCGGTGGGGTAGCGGCAGATCCAGACGTCCTCCCACGCCGGCGGGATCACCAGCGCCTCGACGCGCTCGGTCTGCTCGGGGAGCAGCGCGTCGCCGGCGTGGTCGACGTAGTCGAAGCCGTCGGGCCGGCGGACCCGCGCATAGCCCCGCGAGCGCGGGGAGACCGTCCTCAGGCGTGGCACCGCTGCATGGTGCCTCGTGCGGCGTCGCTCCGCCCGCCGGGAGCACCACCGGGCATGCTGGGCAGGTGCTCGTGACCAACCACGTCCTCGCCGGCGCCCTCATCGGGGCGTCGCGACCCCTCGCTGCTCGCCCCGTGACCGCCTTCGCGGTGGGGGTGGTCTCCCACTTCGTCCTCGACGCGGTGCCGCACTGGGGCGACGAGGAGCCGGAGGACTTCCTCAAGGTGGCGGTGCCGGACGGGCTCAGCGGCCTCGCGGCCATCACGGTGATGACGGCCCTGGCTCCGCGCTCGCGGCGTCTCGCCGTCATGGCGGGGATGGCCGGGGGTGCCTTCCCGGACCTCGACAAGCCGAGCACGCTGTTCTTCGGCCGCTCGCCCTTCCCCGCGGCCTTCGACGCCTTCCACAAGGTCATCCAGCGCGAGTCGGTGACGCGGATGCCGCAGGAGCTGGTTGTCGGGGCGACGCTCGCCGTCGTCGCCGCCACCGTCCTCCGCCGTCTCTGAGCCCGCCCCGCCGAGCCGCCGTCCCTCCCTCGTCTCCTTCCCGCCGCCCCTCCTTCGTCTCCCTCCCTCCCAGCACTTGGTCGACGAAGTGCTGGTGGGGTGAGGGGGCGCGCAGCACTTCGTCGACGAAGTGCTGGTGCTCGGGGGCTGCAGGTGGTGGGGGTGCGGGGGGTCAGACCTTCAGCTCGGCGACCATGGAGGCCACCACCGCCGCCATGTCCCCGCCGTTGGCCGCCGCGACGGCCCGCTGGCGCTGGTACGGGGCCCCGTCGACGGGGATCTGCGCCACGGCGGCGAGCTCGTCGGCGCACCCCAGGGTGGCCGCCACCGGCTCGAGGCGGTTCAGCACCTCGTCGAGGTCGTCGGTGACCAGCGCCTCGCGTCCGGCAGCGTCGAGGATGACCTCCGCGTCGAGCCCGTAGCGCGCGGCCCGCCACTTGTTCTCCTGGACGTGCCACGGGGGGAGGACCGGGAGGTCCTCGCCGTCGTCGAGCCGGGCGTCGAGGTCCACCACGAGGCAGTGGATGAGCGCGACGAGCGCGCCGAGCTCGCGGACGGTGGGCACCCCGTCACACACGCGCACCTCCAGGGTCCCCAGGCGCGGTGACGGTCGGATGTCCCAGCGCATCTCCGCGACGCTGTCGATGACACCGGTGAACAGCTGGTCGTCGACGAAGGACTCGAACTCCTCCCAGGACCCGAACTGGAAGGGGAGCCCGGCCGTCGGCAGCTGCTGGAACAGCAGCGCGCGGTTCGAGGCGTACCCCGTGTCGGTGCCCTCCCAGAACGGCGACGAGGCGGACAGCGCCTGCAGGTGGGGCGCGCTGCGCAGCAGCGAGTTGAGGATGGGCAGGACCTTGTGGACCGACGTGATCCCGACGTGCACGTGCAGGCCCCAGATGAGCATCTGGCGCCCCCAGTACTGGGTCCGCTCGATGAGCTCCGCGTACCGGGGGTAGTCCGTCAGCGTGGCCTGGTCCCAGCGGGCGAAGGGGTGCGTGCCGGTGCTCAGCAGGTCCACCCCGAGCGGAGCGGCCA
>JARIBR010000310.1 GCA_029258695.1 Quadrisphaera sp. | reverse complement strand
GTGGTCCCCCGCAGGCCGAACACGTAGGTCCCGGTGCGCTCGGCGCCGGCGGGCAGGCTCCCGGTGAGGACGTCGGACGGTTCGCCGCTGCTGGGGATGGCCGGGGCGCCGTCGGCGTCGGTCGCGGTCACCGCGAGCCCGGCGAGGTCCACGGGCACGTCGGAGGCGTTCCTCAGCGACAGGGCGACGCTCGCGCCGGGCCCCGCGATGTCGCCGGGCCCCTGGGGGCGGACGCGGGTGGCCGTGACGGACTCCACGCGCGCGCGGACCCCCGCGCCGACCGGCACGTCGCGCCCGACGGGGACCGGGTCGAGCGCGGCCGTGCCGGACCCGCCACGGACGCCCGCCGCACCGGACGTCGCCGGGCCCTGCGCCGCGTGCGTCCCGGCGCGCGAGCGGGCCGGCGTGCCGGGCGGCGCGACCGGGATCGCGGGGTGCGCCCCCGGGGTCTGCGCCGCGGCGTCCGGCGACGACGGCGCGCCCGCGCCGGGGCCGCTGCCCCCACCGTCCGCTGCGTCACCGTCAGCCGTCCCCCCGCGCGGGACGGTCGCCGGCGCGGCCGGTGCGGTGATGACGGGCGTGGTCGACCGCTGCGCCTCGTCGTCCTGGCCGGCGCGCGCAGGCTCTGCCGTGCAGGCGGCGCTCGCGCCCGTGACGAGCGCCAGCCCCGCCACGAGGGCCGCGCCGCGCCGCCGGCGCCTGCCGGGGCGAGGTTCGCGAGCAGGTGGGGCGGACCCGCCGGCGGCGGTCGGGGTGACGTCCATGGAGCAACTCTGGAGGATCAACACGCAGAGTGAGGGGCAATGAACGGAATGCATCCGAAGTGCGGTGTCACGCCCTACCGTCAGTGGGTCATCCCCGCTGCGCCGCGCGCAGACGACCCGTCCCCACGACCCCAGGAGCGATGCCATGACCCAGGCCGAGCGTCCCGGCGCCCCGGCGGAGCGCCGGCAGGTCCCGTGGTGGGAGTCCGTGGCCGCACCGGTGACGACCACCCTGGCCGGGATCGCCGTCATCGTCGCCTCCGTCGTCGGGCACGCACCGGGAGAGGCGCCAGCGCAGGACCCGGCCACCGCCGCCGCGGGCCGGGACCGCCCCGAGAGCAGCGCCGAGCGGCGCTCGGGCCCGGACCGCGTCGCGACCGCGCTGGCCGTCACGCGCCACCGTGACGAGTCGCGCAACCTCTACGGCGCCCCCGCGCAGCCGTCGGTGGTGCTCGCCAGCGCGGAGAGCTACCCCGACGCCCTGACCGCCAGCGCGCTCGCCGACCGCTGGGGAGCGCCGCTGCTCCTCACCCCCCGCTCGGGCCTCGACCCCCGGGTGGAGCAGGAGCTGCGCGAGCACCTGCCCCAGGGCTCCACGGTGCGCCTGCTCGGCGGCCGGGCGGCGCTCTCGGTGGCGGTGGAGGACGCCCTGCGCGCCGGCGGGTGGCGCGTGGAGCGCGTGGCCGGGGCGGACCGGTACGAGACGGCCGCGGCGGTGGCGCGCGCGGTGGCCACCGGTGACGGGCGCGAGCGCTGCGACGTCATCCTCGCCACGGGCACCGACTTCGCCGACGGCGCGGCGGCCGCGGCGTCGACGCGCGCGCAGCGACCGATGCTCCTCACCGACGGCGACGCGCTGCCGGGCGCCACCACCGCCGCGCTGGCCCGCTGCGCGGAGGCGTCGGGAGGGGTGGGCAGCATCACCGCGGTCGGGGGGCCAGCCACCCGCGCCGCGGCCACGCTGAGCGGCGCCGCAGGTCGTCTGGGGGTCACCAGCGCCGCCGGGGCGAACCGGTACGAGACCGCCGCCGCCCTCCTGCCGGGCGCCGACGTCGGCGACGGGTGGCTCGTGCTCACCACCGGCGAGGACTTCCCCGACGCCCTCACGGGTGGCACCTACGGCGTGCCCGTCCTGCTCACCACCACCGGCGCCCTCCCCCCGGCCACGCGCGCCGCGCTGGCGGAGCGTCGCGGGCAGGTGCGCCGCCTGGTGGTGGTCGGGGGCACGCAGGCGGTCTCGGACGCGGTGCTCACCGAGGCGGCCGACCTGCTCGGCGCCACCGTCGAGCGCCGCTGACCGGAGGGCACGGCGCCACCGTCGGCACGGCGCCACCGTCGGCACGGCCGCCGCGCTCCGGACCGTGGACGCCGGCGGGTCAGTGCGGCTCGGCCGGGAGGGCCGAGTTCTCGGGCGCGCCGTGCTCCCGCGCACCGCCAGGGCGCTCCGCCGGCAGCGTCAGCACCGACGGCCGGTGCTGGGTGGACGACCCGCTGCGGCGCGAGCGGTGACGGCGACGGCGTCGCCCGGCGTCGGCGAAGGTCAGGAGCACGCCGGCGACCGGGGTCCCGTAGAGCGCCAGGAGGTGGCGCAGCTGCTCGAGGCCGCCCCACGGCGCGCCGCGGCGGGTGACCACCAGCACGCTGTCGGCGAGCCGGGCCAGGACCGCGGGCAGGCCGCCGCCACCGAGGGGCGCGGCGTCGACGACGACGAGGTCGTAGAGCCCGCGCAGCGAGGTGACCAGCTCGGCGACGCGCGGCAGCTGGACGGCGACCGGCTCCATCCCGGGCGTGCCGGCCGGCAGCAGCCCGATCCTCGTCCCCGGCACCACGGGCACCGCGGCGACCAGCGCGGCGGGATCGCCGCACGCGCCCTGGAGCAGGTCGGAGACCCCCCGCATGCCGAGCCCCGCCCCGAGCAGCCGCGAGAGCCCGCGCCCCTCGACGTCCGCGTCGACGAGCAGCACGCGCCGGCCCTCGCGCGCCATGGCGGCGGCGAGGTTCACCGCGGTCTGCGTCCTCCCCTCACCGCTGCCCGCGCTGGTGACGAGCAGCACGGCGTCGCCCACCCGCAGCGAGAGCGCCGGGACCACCGGACGGTAGGGCGCGGCGGGCATCTCGCTCAGCCCCTGGTCGCCGTCGTCGTAGCCGTCGACCTGGACCACCTCCCCGAGCAGCGGCGCGCCCACGGCCGCCGCGGCCGCCGGTCCGCTGACCACCCGGCGGTCGCGGTCGGCCCGCAGCCACGCGACCACGGCCGCCACACCCAGGCCGACGAGCAGCCCCAGCGCCAGCTCGCGCCACGGGACGTCGAGACCCTCGCCCGGCGTGGCCTCGGCCACGAACTGGACGCCGTCGCCGAAGACGGCCCGCTCGGTGGTCAGCGCGTTGGCCTGCTGGTCCAGGTCGCTGAGCGTGATCGCTGCTGCCTGCGCCGCAGCGACCTGCTCCTCGGGGCTGCCCGAGCCCACCGCCAGGGACCGGCTCAGCGCGGTGCGGTTCTCCTCGATGGCCGCCAGGGCCGCACCGGTGAGGCGCTCGACCTGGTCGTCGGAGCGTCCGCGGTACGCCTGGACCCAGGCGTCGACCAGGTCGGCGGAGACCGCCGGGTCACCGGCGTCCGCGGCGAGGCTCAGCGTGCTGGAACCCGGGGAGCTCTCCACGGAGACGATCTCTCGCAGGTCCGCGATGCTGCGCCCGCTGTCCTGCGCCACCTGTCCCAGGACCGCGTCGGAGGTCATGAAGGCCGCGCGCTGACCGGTGTAGCGAGCCAGCGCGGAGTCACCGCTGCCCCCGGCCGCCAGCGGGTTGACCGGGCTGGGCGTGGTGAGCTCCATGGTCGTCGTGGCGCCGCCGTCGTCACCGACGACGAGGCCCACCAGCCCGGAGAGCAGCACGAAGGCCACCACGATCGCGGCAGAGCTCGCGCGGTAGCGCGCGAGCGCCGCGAGGGGTCCGGTCTCCGAGGCGGGGGCGTCGGCGACGTCGTCGACGGGGGCCGCGTCCACACGCCCGGGCCGGGGGGCAAAAGGGTCGTACGGTCCACTCACGCCTCACCGTAACCCCCACACTGTGCCCGTGACGGCAACTCAGCGTGGACGATCTGCGCTCCGCTGGGCCCTGCCGGCGTCCGGAGCCGTCGCCGCGCAGACCAGCCAGGCCCTGACATCCCTCGTCCTCCAGGTGCTCGTGGCACGCACGCTGGGCAGCGCGGGCCTGAGCACCTACGCGCTGCTCTACGGCGGCGTCGTCCTCGCCACGGCGGTGGTCACGGGCCTGGTCGGTGACTCGCTGACCGTGGTCGACCGCTCGCGCCCGCGCCAGCGCGCGGGCCTGGCCGGGGCGGCCCTGGTCAGCGCGACGGTCCTGGCGCTCGCCGGTGGCCTGCTCGCCGGGGCGGTGCTGGGGCCCGCCGGCGCCGCCGTCCTCGGCGCCGTGGTCGCGGTGTTCGTCCTCGAGGACTGCCTGCGGCGGCTCCTCATGGTCTGCGACCGCTTCTGGCGCCTCGTGGCGGTGGACCTCGCGGCGCTGGCCGGGGCGCTGGTGACGGTGGCGGTGCGCTCCACCGCCCCGGGCGGGCTCGGCATCGTGGACTTCCTCCTCGCCATCGGGATCGGGCAGGTCGTCGGGGCTGTCGTCGCGGTGGCCGCGCTGCCGGCCTCCGAGCGCTGGCTGGCCCCGTGGCGCGGCGCCG
>JARIBR010000304.1 GCA_029258695.1 Quadrisphaera sp. | reverse complement strand
CAGGGGCCGATGCGGGAGTCTGTGCTGCCGGCTCGCCGTCCGTCCGATAGAAAGCGCCCATGAAGGTGCTGGGCGTCAACGCCGTGTTCCACGACTCCTCCGCCGCCCTGGTGGTGGACGGCGTCGTCGTCGCGGCCGCGGAGGAGGAGCGGTTCAGCCGCCGCAAGCACGGCAAGCGCCCCGTCCCCTTCGCCGCCTGGGAGCTGCCCGAGCTGGCGATGGCCTGGTGCCTGGACCAGGCCGGCCTGAGCGCCGGTGACCTCGACGCCGTCGCCTACGCCTACGACCCGGCGCTGGCTGGCGACGCCGGCGAGATGGGGCTGTCGGACCCGTGGGACCACCTGCGCACCACCTACGCCCAGCGCGCCCCCGGCTTCCTCGCCACGGCGCTGCCCGGCCTGGACCCGTCGAAGGTCGTCCACGTGGCCCACCACGTCGCCCACGCCGAGTCCGCCGGGCTGGCCGGGCCGTCGAGCACGGGCAGCGTCCTGGTCCTCGACGGGCGCGGCGAGCGCGGGAGCCACCTGGCCGGGCGCTACACCGACGGAAAGCTCGAGGTCCTCGCCACCACGGAGCTGCCGCACTCGATGGGTCTGCTCTACGAGTCGCTCACCGAGCACCTGGGCTTCCTGCGCTCCTCGGACGAGTTCAAGGTCATGGCGATGGCCTCCTACGGCGCCCCGCGCCACCTCGACGAGCTGCGGGCCGGCGTCCACGCCACGGGTGACGGCTCCTTCGTCGCGCCCGAGCCGGACTGGAGCCGCTGGGCCCCGCGGCGCAGCCCCGACGCCGAGGAGTGGCTGCCCGAGCACGCCGACCTCGCGGCCTCGGTGCAGGCGCTGACCCAGGAGGTCCTCGTCGACCTCGCCACCTGGCTCCACGAGCAGACCGGCGACACGCTGCTGACGATGGCCGGCGGCACCGCGCTGAACTGCGTGGCGAACACCGTCATCTGGCGCGAGGCTCCCTTCGAGACCGTGTGGGTCCAGCCAGCCGCCGGCGACTCGGGCACCGCGCTCGGCGCCGCGCTGAGCGTCGCGGCCGAGCACGGGGACCCGATCACTCCCGTGGCCAGCCCCGCGCTGGGCCGGGGCTTCTCCGACGGCGAGCTCGCCGCGTGGCTGGAGCGGGCGAAGGTCCCGTTCACCACGCCGACCGACCTCGCCGGTGAGGTGGCCGACGTGCTCGCCGCCGACGGGGTGGTCGCCTGGTTCTCGGGTCGCTCGGAGTTCGGCCCGCGCGCGCTGGGTCACCGCTCGCTGCTGGCCCACCCCGGCCACGCCGCCAACGTCGAGCGGATGAACGACGTCAAGGGCCGCGAGCAGTTCCGCCCCATCGCCCCCATGGTGCTCACCGAGCGCGCTGCCGACATCTTCTCCGGCGGGCCGATCCCCAGCCCGTACATGCTCTTCGTCCACGACGTGGACCCGGCGTGGCGCGAGCGCATCCCCGCGGTCGTCCACGTCGACGGCACCGCCCGCATCCAGACCGTCGACGACGCGACGAACCCCGGCGTCGCCGCCCTGCTGCGCGCCTTCGAGGAGCGCACCGGTCTGCCCGTGCTCGTCAACACCTCCCTGAACACCGCCGGGCGGCCCATGGTCGACGACCCGCGCGACGCCCTGGAGCTCTTCGGCTCCGCCCCCGTGGACGCCCTGGTCCTCGGACCTCACCTCGTGCGGCGCGCCGCCCTGTTCGGCGGCGAGCGGTGAGCCCCGCCCACGACGTCGTCATCCCCACCATCGGGCGCCGGAGCCTGCTGCGCCTGCTCACCACCCTGGCCGCCCAGGACGGCGGCACCGCGCCGCAGCAGGTGGTCCTCGCCGACGACCGGCCGAGCGGTGCCCCGCCGCTGGACCTCTCCGCCCTCGACGCCCCGTGGCCGCTCGTCGTGGTGCGCTCCGGCGGGCCCCGCGCCGGGCGTGGGCCCGCGGCGGCGCGCGACGCGGGGTGGCGCGCCGCCGCCGCGCCGTGGACGGTCTTCCTCGACGACGACGTGGAGCTCCCCGAAGGGTGGGCCGCCGCGCTGGCGGCGGACCTCGGCGCCGCGAGCCCGCGCACCGGTGGCGTGCAGGGCCGCCTGAGCGTGCCGCTGCCGACCGGCCGGCGCCCCACCGACGCCGAGCGCGGCACCAAGGGCCTCGAGGGCGCCGCGTGGGCGACCGCCGACATGGCCTACCGCCGCGAGGCCCTCCTGGCCGTCGGCGGCTTCGACGACCGGTTCCCGCGCGCCTACCGCGAGGACGCCGACCTGGCGCTGCGCGTCGAGCGCGCCGGCTGGGCGCTGGCGCGCGGGGAGCGGACCACCCTGCACCCCACCCGCCCGATGCACCGCTGGCACAGCCTGCGCGTCCAGCGGGGCAACGCCGACGACGTGCTCATGCGCTCCCTGCACGGCCGGTCGTGGCGCGCCGACGCCCAGGCGCCCCCGGGCCGTCTGCCCTGGCACGTCGCCACCGTCGGCGCCGCTGCCCTCGCGCTGGTCGGGGCGGCGACGCGCCGCCGCGGGACCGCCGTGCTCGGCGCCGGCGTCTGGGGCGCGCTGAGCGCCGACTTCGCCCGCCGCCGCATCGCCCCGGGACCGCGAACCCCTGGCGAGGTGGGCGTCATGGCCGTCACGTCGGTGGCCATCCCGTTCGCCGCGGTGGCCCACCGGCTGCGCGGCGAGCTCGTCCACCGTGGGGCCCAGCCGCTGACCCCCGGGTCGGCGGGCTCGAAGGACCCCGCGGGCTCGATCACGCCAGCGCCGACGGGCGCACGGATCGCCGGCGTCCTCTTCGACCGCGACGGCACCCTCGTCCACGACGTGCCCTACAACGGCGACCCGGCCCTCGTCGCCCCCGTGGACGGCGCCCGCGAGGCCGTCGCGGCGCTGCGCTCCGCAGGGGTGGCGGTGGGCGTGGTGACCAACCAGTCCGGCATCGGGCGGGGTCTGATCACCGCCGAGCAGGCCGACGCGGTCAACGCCGCCGTGGACGCCGCGGTCGGCCCCTTCGACACCTGGCAGGTCTGCCCCCACGCCCCCGGCGACGGGTGCTCCTGCCGCAAGCCGGCGCCCGGCATGGTCCTCGCCGGGGCCCGAGCCCTCGGGGTGGAGCCCGGGCAGGTGGCGGTCATCGGGGACATCGGCGCCGACGTGGGCGCCGCCGAGGCCGCAGGGGCCCTGGGCGTCCTGGTACCCACGCCGATCACCCGCCGCGAGGAGGTCGACGCCGCGGACCACGTCGCCGGCGACCTGGCCGGCGCCGTGGCCCTGGTGCTGGCGGCCCGCCCATGACGGCGCCCGCGGGGGCCCGGGCGTCGTACCGGGTGGACGGCGCCTCGGACGCGGACCGGCACGCAGTTCGCGGGCTGCGCGTGCTCGCGGTGCGCACCGACAGCGACGGCGACGTCCTCATGACCGGGCCCGCGATCACCGCCCTGCGCACCGGCCCCGACGGCGCGAGCGCTGCCCGCGTGGACCTGCTGGCCGCCCCCGCGGGCGCTGCGGCCGCCCGGCTGCTGCCGGGCGTCGACGACGTGCTCGTCGCCGACGTGCCCTGGTCCGGGTACGCCCCGCCCCCGGCCGACCCAGCGGCCCTGAGCACCCTCGTGGACCGGCTGAGCGAGCGTGCCTACGACGAGGTGGTGGTCTTCACCTCCTACCACCAGTCACCCCTGCCCGTGGCGCTCGTCGCCCGCCTGGCCGGGGTGGCCCGCGTCGTCGGCGCCAGCGAGGACTACCCCGGATCGCTGCTCGACGTCCGCCACCGCCGCCCCGGCGCACCCGACGGCACCGGTGGTGAGCACGAGGTCCTCGCCAACCTCGCCCTGGTCGCCGCCAGCGGACGATCGGTTCCCAGCGGCAGCGACGTCCGTCTCGCCCTGCGCGAGGACCTCGGGGCGCTGCCCGCGGACGTCGCCGACGAGCTGGGGGCCGCGCTCGCCGCGACGACGGACACGAACACCGACACGGGCACGCCGGAGCGCCACGGCTACGTCGTCGTCCACCCCGGGGCGTCCGTGCCCGCCCGCGCCCCGTCTCCCGCGGGGGCCGCGGCCACCGCTGCCGCCCTGCGCGAGGACGGGTGGACGGTGCTCGTCACCGGCGGA
>JARIBR010000324.1 GCA_029258695.1 Quadrisphaera sp. | reverse complement strand
GCGCGGCCGCGGCGGGTCGTGTCCTGCGGCCCCGGCGCGGCCGCCTGCTGGCCGCCGGCGTGGTGCGCCGGCTCCGGGGCTGGTGAGGGCTACCTCACCAGCCGCCAGCTGAAGGGGTAGCGGTAGTCGATGCCCTGGTTCGCCTTCACCGCGGCGATGATCTGGAAGGTCAGCGCGCCGAGCACGACGATGATGGCGATCGGGATGACGATCAGCAGCCCCAACCCGAAGGTCACCACCGAGATGAGCCCTCCGACGATCACTCCGCCGAGGTAGACCGCCGTGAGGAGGATCTGGAAGTTCAACGCCTCGAGCGCCTGACGGCGGATGAACACCCCGCGGTTCTTCAGCACGAGGAAGATGATGAGCGGACCCACGGCGCCGGTGTAGAACAGCCCCACCGTGGCGGGCAGCAGCAGCAGCGCGACGAGGGAGCTCAGGTGGGCCAGCGTCCCCCACAGCCGCTGCTGGTCGGGGGCCATCTCGACGGTGCCGGACAGCGGTCGGCCCTGCTGGCCGCCGTAGGGCTGCTGTCCGTAGGGCTGCTGTCCGTAGGGCTGCTGGCCGTAGGCCGGCCGCCCGCCGTCGCCGGGCTCGCCGCCCGCGGGCTGGCCGTAGGAGGGTTCCCGGTAGGAGGGCTGCTCGTCGCGGGGTGACTGGTAGGGGGGCTGCGCCGCGCCGGCGTTCGCCCCGTCGTCGGGCTCGGGTCGGTCGTGGGGACCTGGGGCTGTGGACATGCCCCCATCCTCCCCGACGGGTGAGCGCCCGGTCCATCCCGACAGCCACCTGGGGCCTCCGGGGGGTACCCCCCGGGCCTCAGCGGTCCAGGGCGTCCCCGGTGACGAAGTCGATGAGCTCCTCCACCCTGCCGGACAGCTCCGGCTCCAGGTCGGCCATGGTGGTCACCGAGGCGAGGATGCGCTGCCACCCGCGGGCGACGTCGGCCTGGCTGGCGTGCGGCCACCCCAGGCCGGCGAGCACCCCTTCCTTCCAGGGGCGGCCCCGCGGCACCACCGGCCACGCGCCGATGCGCACGGCCCGCGGTCTGACGGCCTGCCAGACGTCGACGAAGGGATGGCCGACGACCAGCACGTGGGCGGCGCTGCCGGGGGACGCGGCGAGCGCCTGCTGCACCAGCCGGCTCTCCTTGGTGCCGGTGACCAGGTGGTCGACGAGCACCCCGACGCGGCGGCCCGGGCCGGGCTCGAACGCGCGCAGCTCGGCCGCGAGGTGGTCGACGCCCTCGATGCCCTCGACGACGACCCCCTCCACGCGCAGGTCGTCGCCCCACACCTTCTCGACGAGCTCCGCGTCGTGGCGCCCCTCCACCCAGATGCGCGACCCTCGGGCCACGCGCGCCCGCGCGCCGGCCACGGCCACCGACCCCGACGCGGTGCGCCCCGGCGCCGCCCCGCGCCGGGTCCCGGGTGCCGGGGGGCGCCCGTCCGTGCCGGCGCGCGCCGCCGGGGCCCTGGGCGGGAGGAGGCGCACGGGGGAGCCGTCGAGGAGGAAGCCCGGGCCGAGCGGGAACGAGCGGGTGCGGCCGTGGCGGTCCTCCAGGACGACGACGTGCATGCCGCCGGAGCGCTCCACGCGCACGATCGCGCCGACCCACCCGGTCTCGACGTCCTCGACCACGGCGCCGGGCTGCGCCGGGACGTCCGTGCTCACCGTGCGCCCCGGCGCTCTGGCGGGGCTCCCGGCCGCCAGCACGTCGCTGCCCCACCCGCCATACCGGTCACCGCCTGCCACGGGAGCAGGGTAGGTGGCGCCGTCGCGGGAACGACGGTGCCCGAGGTCGGGCGTACGATGGCTCCTGGCACTCAGCGGCCGCGAGTGCCAGACGCTTTCCGTGCGGGACGAGCAGGACGGACGCCGAGCGAGGAGGAGCCGGATGAACGACGACCGCCGCCACGCGGTGCTGCGCGCCATCGTCGAGGACTACGTCGCGACGAAGGAGCCCGTCGGGTCGAAGGCGCTCGTGGACCGGCACGCCCTCGGGGTCTCACCGGCCACCATCCGCAACGACATGGCCGCCCTCGAGGAGGACGGCCTCATCGTCGCTCCCCACACCTCGGCGGGTCGGGTGCCCACCGACATGGGGTACCGGGTCTTCGTCGACGGGCTCAGCGGCATCCGTCCGCTCTCGGCCCCCGAGCGCCGCGCCATCGACCGGCTGCTCGCCGAGAGCGCCAGCCGCGACCTCGACGACGTGCTCGACCGCACCGTGCGTCTGCTGGCCCAGCTGACCCACCAGGTCGCCGTCGTGGCCTACCCCTCGCTCTCCCAGGCGTCGGTGCGCCACGTCGAGCTGGTCCCCATCGGCCCGCGCCGCCTGGTGATCGTGCTCATCACCGACACCGGTCGCGTCGAGCAGCGCCTCGTGGAGATCCCGGTGGACGTCGGCGACGACCTCCTGGCCACGCTGCGCGCGCGCGTCGGTGCGGCGGCGGTCGGGCGGCGCCTGGCCGACGCGGCGACCGCGCTGGAGCGCCTCGCGGACCCCGCCGCGCCGGGCACCGGCCTGGGACCCGACCAGCGCGACGACGCGGCGGCGGTCCGCGCCGTCGTCTCGGCGCTCGTCGCCGCGGTGGGCCCCACCCGCGAGCAGCGCGTGGTGATGACCGGGGCGGCGAACCTGGCCAGGGCCTCCGCGTCCGACACCACCTTCGCCGCGGCCCTCGGACCGGTGCTCGAGGCCATCGAGGAGCAGGTGGTCATGCTGCGCCTGCTCACCGAGGTCGTCGACGACCCGGCCTCGGGGGTCTCGGTGCGGATCGGCCGCGAGGTCCTCCACGCCGGTCTCACCGAGACGTCCGTGGTCACCTCGGCCTACGGTGGCGGTTCCGACCCGGTGCCGCGCGCCCGCGTCGGGGTGCTCGGCCCCACCCGCATGGACTACCCCAGCACCATCGCCTCGGTGCGGGCCGTCGCCCGCTACCTCACCCGCGTGCTCGCCTCGTGAGCGCCGCGGTGACCTCTGCGTCCGCTCCGCCCCCACCGCGCCGCACCGGCACCGACCCACGACCCGCGGGCCCCCGGGCTCCGACGACAAGGACATCATGGCTGTGACCGACCACTACGAGGCCCTCGGGGTCTCCCGCGACGCCTCCACGGAGGACGTCAAGAAGGCGTACCGGAAGCTGGCGCGCCAGCTTCATCCGGACGTCAACCCCGAGGCCGGTGAGCGCTTCAAGGAGGTGTCCTCGGCCTACGAGACGCTGTCCAACCCTGAGAAGCGCCGCGCCTACGACATGGGCGGGCAGGGCGCCGGCGGCTTCGGCGGCCAGGGCGCCGGGTTCGGCTTCTCCGACATCTTCGAGACCTTCTTCGGCGGCGCGGGCGGCCCCGGCGGGGGGCGCGGCCCCATCCCGAGGGCCCAGCCCGGCCAGGACGCGCTCATCCGCCTGGACGTGGACCTGCGCGAGGCCGTGTTCGGCGCCCAGCGCGACATCGGGATCGACACCGCCGTGCTGTGCCCGGTGTGCGACGGGTCGTGCGCCCAGCCCGGCACCCACAAGGAGACCTGCGACGTGTGCAAGGGGCGCGGCTCCGTCCAGCGGACCGCGCGCTCCCTCCTCGGCAACGTGCTCACCACCTCGGTGTGCCCGGTGTGCAGCGGCTACGGCGACGTCATCCCGCGGCCCTGCCAGGAGTGCGCCGGCGAGGGCCGGGTGTGCGAGCGCCGCCAGCTCACCATCCGGGTGCCGGCGGGCGTGGACACCGGCACGCGCATCCAGCTCGCCGGCCAGGGTGAGGTCGGCCAGGCGGGCGGGCCCGCCGGTGACCTGTACGTGGAGATCGCCCAGCGACCGCACCCGACGCTGACGCGCCGCGGCGAGGACCTGCACTGCACCGTCGGCCTGCCCTTCACCGCCGCCGCCCTGGGCACGACCATCGCCCTGGACACCCTCGACGGTGACCGCGACCTGGAGATCCCCGCCGGCACGCAGCCCGGCGAGGTCATCACCCTGCGCGGTCTCGGCGCCACGCGGCTGCGCTCCGGCGGGCGCGGTGACCTCGAGGTCCACATCGACGCGGTCGTGCCCACCAAGCTGGACGACCACCAGCGGGATCTGCTCTCCCAGCTCGCCCGCGCCCGCGGCGAGGAGCGCCCCGAGGGCAAGGTCGCGCCGGCGCAGCACTCGGTGTTCGGGCGGTTGAAGGACCGGCTCGGCGGGCGCTGACGCGGGCGAGGGGTGGCGGGGTTCTCCCGCCGGAGCGCCGTCAGTCCTCGGTGCGCACGAGGTGGGAGGGCGACACGCGACGCTGCCAGGCGTTGGACGGCGGCGCACCGTGATGACCTGGACGGGCTCGCCGGAAGGGCGGTGTCGGTCCGCGCGGCTACCCTGGGGCAGGTCCGGGCTCGCCGTGAGCCCCGCACCGCCAGGAGAGACAGGGCGCACCGCCCACCCCATGACCGAGAACACCTCGCCCTCCCGTCAGAGCTCCTCACGCAGCACCCGGGCCGCCGTCGCCGACGC
>JARIBR010000320.1 GCA_029258695.1 Quadrisphaera sp. | reverse complement strand
CGACTCCGAGATCGTCCGCTACCTCGGGTGGCCGGGGCAGGCCATCGGCTACACGCTCGGCGAGCGGGCCTGGCGCTCCGGTCGGTCCGCCGCGGAAGCCGCCGCGGCGTCGCGCGGTGAGGCCTTCGACCTCACGGCGTGGCACGCCGCCGCGCTGGCCCAGGGCTCGCTCGGCCTCGACGACCTGGCGGGTGAGCTGGCCGCCCTCTGACCCGCGGACCGCGACGGCCTCCGCGCCTGCTGCCCACGCTCACACCAGCCGCCGGTCGTCGGGGTCGACCACCCGCAGCCACCGGTAGCCGTACCCCGCGACCGGCACGGTGGCCGCGGCGCTGCTGTCCTCCTCGACGGTGACGTCGAACCAGCGGTCCGTGGCGTCCGCGTCGGCCAGGAGGTCCACCAGCCGGGTGCCCGCGGCGACCCCGTCCAGGCGCACCGTGACCTCGACGTCCTCGTCGACCAGCTGGTGCACGGCGACGAGACGCGCGTCGTCCCAGGTCACGCAGTGGGCCAGCACGCTCGCGTGGGGCTGCTCGAGCACGGACAGGTCACCCCACCCGAGCTCGGGGCACTCGCGGTAGCGGTGCGCGAGGAGCTTCATGAACTGCAGCAACGAGGCGGGGTCGGCGCGCTGGTCGTCGACGTTGACGTGCTCCGGCCCGAAGCCGCCCTCCACCACGGGCTCGGGCAGAGCGTCCGCCGCGGCGGTGGAGAACCCGCCGTTCGCAGCGTCGCTCCACTGCATGGGGGTGCGCACGGCGAGGCGGCCGGGGATGCTCAGCTCCTCCCCCATGCCGATCTCCTCGCCGTAGAAGAGGACCGGCGTGCCCGGCAGGGAGAACAGCAGGCTGTAGACCATGCGGATCCGCCGCTGGTCACCGCCGAGCATCGGGGGTAGCCGGCGCCGCAGCCCCCGGCCGAACAGCTGCATGTCCTCCTCGGGCCCGAAGGCCGCGAAGACCTCACCCCGCTCGTCGTCGGAGAGCTTGTCGAGGGTGAGCTCGTCGTGGTTGCGCACGAAGGTCGCCCACTGGCAGTCCGGGATCGTGGCCGGCCGGCTGGCGAGCGCCTCCACGACCGGGGCCGCCTCACCACGGGCGAGGGCCAGGTAGGTCCGCTGCATGGTGATGAAGTCGAACTGCATCGTCAGCTCGTCGCCGCCCCCGGACGCGGAGCCGCCGCCGAAGAACTCCAGCTGCTGCTCGCGGCTCACGTTCACCTCTCCCAGCAGCACGCCGTCGCCGGTGCGCCGCGCCAGGAAGGAGCGCAGCGCACGCAGGTAGGCGTGCGGGTCCGGGAATCCATCCCCCTGCGCCGCGTCGGTGCCCTCGGGGTCGAGGAAGAACGGCACCGCGTCCACCCGGAACCCGCTGATCCCCAGCGCGAGCCAGAAGCCCATGATCTTCGCGACCTCGTCGCGGACCCTGGGGTTCGTGACGTCGAGGTCCGGCTGGTGGCTGTAGAACCGGTGGAGGTAGTACTGGCCGGCCTGCTCGTCCCAGGTCCACACGCTGTCCTCGGCGTCGGGGAAGACGACGTCCGGCTGCTCCTGCGGCGGCTCGTCGCGCCAGACGTAGAAGTCTCGGTACGGGCTGGACCTGCTGGACCGGGCGGAGACGAACCACGGGTGCTGGTCGGACGTGTGGTTCACCACCAGGTCGACGATGACGCGCATCCCGCGGTCGCGAGCGGTGTGGATCACCTCCACCAGGTCCCCGTGGGTGCCCAGGCGGGGGTCGACGCCGTAGAAGTCGGTGATGTCGTAGCCGTCGTCGCGGTCCGGGCTGGGGTAGAACGGCATCAGCCACAGACACGTCACCCCGAGGTCGGCGAGGTGGTCCAGGCGGTGGGCCAGGCCCACGAGGTCGCCGGTGCCGTCGCCGTCCCAGTCGAGGTAGGTCTCCACGTCGAGGCAGTACACGACGGCGGTCTTCCACCACAGGTCGGCGGTGTCGGTGATCCTCACGAGGGTCGACCCTGTCGCCTCCCCGCGTCCAGCACAAGCACCCGGCCGGGCGACCCGGGAGGCTCGCCGCTCGCGCTCCGTCGACCCAGCGCGCTCGTGGGGGGAATGCTCGCCGCTCCGCGCGCGGCTACAGTGACGGGGATCGGCGACCGATCCACGTCGCCCTCCCTCGAGCACCTCACGGGCCGGCCCCCGTGCCGGCCGCCCAGGCGCAGCGCCGCGTCGCCGCCCGACCGCCGCACCGAACGCCTGGAGCCTCACCTGTCCACCGCCGCCAGCCCGCCGCCCGCCTCACCGCCGACACCCGGCGTGGGGCGTGCCTTCCCCGACACCGTCAGCGGACCTCCGCACGAGTCCATCTCGGTGCGCGCCGCCCTGCGCAGCCCCCGCCGGCTGCGCATCGAGGTGCTCGCCGGCCTCGTCGTCGCCCTCGCGCTGATCCCCGAGGCCATCGCCTTCTCCGTCATCGCCGGCGTCGACCCGCGCGTGGGGCTCTTCGCGGCCTTCACCATGGCCGTCTCCATCAGCTTCCTCGGAGGACGCCCCGCGATGATCTCCGCGGCGACCGGCGCGGTGGCCCTCGTCATCGCCCCGCTGGTCGCCAGCCACGGCCTCGACCACCTCATCGCCGCGATCATCCTGGCCGGCATCTTCCAGGTCGTCCTCGGCCTGCTGGGCGTCGCGCGGATGATGCGCTTCGTCCCGCGCTCGGTGATGGTCGGCTTCGTCAACGCCCTCGCCATCCTCATCGCCGCGTCCCAGGTGCCCTACCTGCTGGACGTGCCGTGGCTGGTCTACCCCCTCGTCGCCGCTGCCCTGCTGATCATCATCTTCTTCCCGCGACTGACCACCGCGGTGCCCGCGCCGCTCGTCGCGATCGTCGCCATCACCGTCGTCACCCTGGTCTTCGCCCTCTCCGTCCCGACGGTCGGGGACGAGGGTGAGCTGCCGCGGAGCCTGCCGACGCTGTTCATCCCCGACGTCCCCCTCACGCTCGAGACGCTGCGGGTCATCGCGCCCTACGCGTTCGCCGTGGCGCTGGTCGGGCTGCTGGAGTCGCTGCTGACCGCCCGCCTCGTCGACGACATCACCGACACCCGCTCGGACAAGACCCGCGAGTCCTGGGGGCAGGGCGCCTCCAACATCATCACCGGGTTCTTCGGCGGCATGGGCGGCTGCGCCATGATCGGCCAGACGATGATCAACGTGCGCGCCTCGCAGGCCCGCACCCGGATCTCGACGTTCCTCGCCGGGGTCTTCCTCATCACGCTCGTCGTGGGCCTCGGCGACGTCGTGGCCGACATCCCCATGGCCGCGCTGGTCGCGGTGATGCTCATGGTGGCCTTCGGCACCTTCGACTGGCACTCCGTCACGCCGTCGACGCTGCGCCGGATGCCGCGCAGCGAGACCATCGTCATGCTCTCGACGGTGGTCGTCACCGTCGCGACGAGCAACCTGGCCATCGGCGTGGTGACCGGGGTGGTGGTGGCGGCGCTGCTGTTCACCCGGCGCATCGCGCACCTGGTGGACGTGACGCCGACGGTGGACGAGGACGGGACGAAGCGCTACGTCGTGGACGGCCCGCTGTTCTTCGCCTCGTCGAACGACCTGGAGCACCGGTTCTCCTACGTGGACGACCCGGAGCGCGTCATCGTGGACCTCTCGCGCAGCAGCCTCTGGGACGCCTCGTCCGTCGCCGTGCTCGACGCCGTGCAGGCCAAGTACGCCGCGCAGGGCAAGGTGCTGGAGATCGAGGGTCTCACCGGCTCCTCGGCGGCGCGCCACGACCGGCTCGCCGGTCACCTCGGCGTCGGCAGCTGACGCGGCGCCGGCGGCGATGATGGGGCGATGGTCCTGCGCCGTGGTCTCCTGCTCGTCACGGCGCTGACGGTCGTGGCCGCGGTGAGCGGCTGCGCGGGGACGGGCACGGGCACGGGCAGCCTTGCTGCCGACCGCGATGAGCCCACCCCGGCGACGGCGTCCGACAGCGCCGCGACGTCCGACAGCGCCGACGCCGACGACCTCGTCGTCCGCGTCGAGCGCACCGGCGGCTTCACCACGCCCGTCGAGCTCCGCTCGCGCCTGCCGCTGGTCTCGGTCCACGCCGACGGACGCACGGTCGAGCCTGGCCCCCAACCGAGGATCTTCCCGGCGCCGGCGCTGCCGAACCTGCTCGTGCGTGAGGTCGACCCGTCACGGCTGCCCGAGCTGGTCCGCCTGGCCACCGACGCCGGCGTGGACGGCGGCCCCGCCCCCGACCTCGGACGGCCACCGATCGCCGACGCGACCACCACCCGCTTCACCGTCGTCACTGACACCGGGCGCCACCAGCTCGACGCGTACGCGCTGGTGGAGGCCTCCGTCGGTCCAGCCCGACCGGGCTCGAGCACGCTGCCCGAGGCGGGTCCGGCGGGTCCCCTCGACGGAACCCTCAGCGCGGCACAGGAGGAGGCTCGCACGGACCTCCTCGTCCTGCTGGCCGCGCTGCAGGACCTGCCCGCCACGCTCGGCGCGGACGCGGTGGGCGACGTGGCGCGCTACGAGCCCCGTGCTGTTGCCGCCATCGCCTCCCCCTACGACCCGCAGGGCACCCCCCAGGCGGCCCGCCCGGCGATCCCGTGGCCGGGGCCACCGCTGCCGGGCGAACCGCTCGGCGGGGCGGGCGAGACAGGGTGCGTCACCGCGAGCGGCGAGCAGGCCCGGGCGGTGCTGGAGGCTGCCGCGTCGGCGACGACGCTCACGCCGTGGGTCTCCGGCGGCGAGGAGTGGTCGGTGGCGCTGCGTCCGCTGATGCCCGACGAGTCGGGGTGCGCGGACCTGCTCGGCTGAGCCCCTTGACGGGCACCGCCTCCGCCGCGCCCACGGACGTGCACCACCGCGCCACGCTGGCGCCACCTGCCGCAGCCACAGACGTGCACCACCGCGCCACGCTGGCGCCACCTGCCCCAGCCACGGACGTGCGCCACCGGGCCTCCGGGGGCGACACGCCGTCCCACGCGAGGCGCGTGCACGTCCGTGGGCGCAGCCGGGAGCCCAAGCCAGCGCCCTCATCGTCCGTCGGGGGGACGTGCTCGGCCGTCCAGCGCCGGAACGGCTCCGTCGGGCGCCGGCCGTGTGCACGTCCGTGGCTGCGGCGGGGACCTCCGGTCGGCCGTCGTGGCCCGCCGGGGCGTCGTGCTCCGGATGGCCCGTGCACGTCCGTGGCCGTGCTCAGCCGTGCTTCGCGGTCCAGCGCCGGAACGGCTCGGTCGGGTCGTCCGCCTGGCCCTGCACGTGGGGGAGGTTGCGCCGCTCGGTGGGCTTGGCGAGCTCGTCGTAGAAGGTGTCCAGGGTCATGTACTTCCCCCCGTCCTCGTAGTGCTCGCTCTCCTGCTCGCGGGTGGCCGCGAAGACGACACGGTCGGGCGCGGCGTAGTACAGGGCGCCGAGGCACATGGGGCACGGGGACGCGGTGACGTAGACCTCGTAGCCCTCGAGGCTGGTGATGCCCCGGTCGGCGGCCTGCCTGATGGCGGTGATCTCCGCGTGAGCCGTCTTGTCACCGGTCTGCGACACCTGGTTGGTGGCCTCGAGCACGACCTCGCCGTCCTGCACGAGCAGCGTGGCGAAGGGCTTGCCGCCCTCGTCGACGTTGCGGGAGGCGAGCTCGACGGTGCGGGCGACGAGGGCGCCGTCGACGGGACGGTCTCGGGCGTCTCGGGCGTCTCGGGCGTCTCGGGCATCTCGGGCATCTCGGGCGTCTCGGGCGTCCAGGTTGCTCATGCGGTGAGGCCTTCCTCAGAGATGGGTCGGCCGTCCATCGTCAGCGCGGCCGGCCGCTCCCGCCAGCCGGCCGCCGGTCTCGCGGGGCTCACCCGCCGTCCCCGTCATCGCGAGACGGCGCTCCGGGCACCCCGACGCTGCCGGGAGAGCTCCACCGCGACGAGCCGCGGTACTCGTCGACGTTCCCGTCGTCATCGGGGTCCACGGCCAGGTCCGCCAGGGCGGCGCCGGCCCCGTCGTAGAGCTGCAGGGTGGCCCCGGACCCCAGCTGGCGCAGCTCCTCGGCCTCGTCGTCGAACTGCGCGATCGCCGTGACCTCACCGGAGAAGCCGCCGGCCCGCAGCTGGTCCAGCGCCAGGCGGTTCGCGTTCTGGTCGGGCATGGCGAGCAGCACCGCGTCCACGCTGCCCGCGAGGATGACGCGGTCCCAGAAGTCGGCGTCGGTGGCGTCCGCCTCGACGACCTCCAGCCCCGCACCCCTCAGCTGCTCGACGCGCATCGCGTCGTGCTCGATGCCCAGCACGTCGAGCCGGTGGTGGTCGACGAGGCGCCGGTAGGCCGCCGACCCCACCCGGCCCATGCCGAGGACGACGACGTGGATCTCCCCGACGTCGATGGGACGGTCCTGGTGGTGGACGCGCTCCGGCCGGTGGGCGGGCAGCCGGCGCGCGAGCCGGGTCGACACCGAGCTGCCCCGACCGGTGATCAGCGCGGAGACGACGAAGCTCATCGCCACCGTGAGGGAGAGGGTGACCAGCCACTCCTGCGCGAGGAGACCGCTGGAGACGCCCACGGCGCCGACGATGAGCCCGAACTCCGAGAACTGCCCCAGGGTCGTCCCCCCGAGGGCCGCGTTGCGCTCGCGGAACCCGCTGAGCCAGAGCAGCGCGGTGAACCCCAGGACCTTGACCGGCACGAGGAGCAGCAGCGCTGCGGCGATGACGAAGGTCTGTGCGGTGGGCAGCCCGGCGAAGCCGATGCCGACGAAGAACGCCACGAGCAGCAGGTCCTTGACGGAGAAGATCGCGCCGGCCAGCTCCGGGGCCCTGGGGTCGGAGGCCAGCAGCAGGCCGGTGGCCAGCGCCCCCAGCTCACCCTTCAGGCCGACCGCCTCGAACAGCGCATACCCGGGGACCAACGCCATGACCAGCGCGAAGAGCACCTGCATGACGCCGTGGTCGAGCCGGCGCCAGACGAGGCGGAACAGCGGGACCGCGGGGAGGAGCAGGAGGACGGCGAAGGCCCACGGGCTGGGCGCGCCGCCGCCCGACGCGGCGAGGAAGACCACCGCGACCACGTCCTGGAGCACGAGCACCCCGATGGCGGTCCGCCCGTAGAGGGACCCGGTGTCGTTGCGGTCCTCGAGGATCTTGACGACGACCACGGTGCTGGAGAAGGACAGGGCGAACCCGAGCAGCGCGAGGGTGCCCACGTCGATGCCCGCGAGCAGCGAGAGCCCGAGGAACGCGAGCACCGCGAGCAACGCCCCGGACGCCACCACAGTGAGCAGCATGTGGGCGACGGTGGTGAGCCACACCTCGCGGCGCAGCAGGCTCCTCACGTCGAGCTTGAGCCCGATGCCGAACAGCAGCAGGACGACGCCGAGGTCGGCCAGGTCGTCGAGGATCGCGACGTCGCGGGCCCCCGCCGCGTTGAGGACGAAGCCGGCGACGAGGAACCCGACCAGCGGGGGCAGCCGCACGAGGACGGCGAGGACCCCCGCGCCGAAGATGACGACCAGGTACAGCACGAGGGTCGACATCACGGCTCCGATCGTCGTGGCGGCGCGGTCTGGTGGCGGACGACGCGGTCACCGCCGGCGCCGGTCCGACGCGGCGCGCGCTGCTGCGCAGAGTAACGGTGCATCCCCGGCCTCCGCCGTGGGCATCATGCGATGTGGCCCCGGCATATGATGACGTGATGTCCAGCGCGACGGTGAAGGTCACGACGAACGGTCAGATGTCCTTGCCGGCCGAGCTGCGGCACCGGTGGGGGTCCCGGTCCGTCGTGGTCGTCGACCGCGGCGACTACGCGATCGTGCGGCCCGTGCCCGACGACGTGCCGGGCGCTCTCGCCGGCGCCTACTCCGGCCCAGGACCGAGCACCGACGATCTGCGGGCCCTCGAGCGGGCGCAGGACGCCGGGCGCGACGAGGCCCGCTCCGCCGACGGGTGACGGTGCTCGACGCCTTCGCCGTGCTGGCCTACCTCAGGGGCGAACCGGCGAAGAGCGCGGTGCAGGCCCTTCTCGCGGGCCCCAGCGTGCTGACGTCGGTGAACACGGCCGAGGTGGTGGACCGTCTGGTGCGCGACTACGGCTGGGATCCCGACGTGGTCAGCGGTGACCTCGCGCTGCTCCGGGTCGCCGGCATGGAGACGGTGCCGGTCGACGCGTCCGCGGGGCTGCTCGCCGGCGAGCTGCGCGCCGAGCACTACCACCGGACCCGCTGCGCCGTCAGCCTCACCGACTGCGTGGCTGCAGCCGCCGCCCTGACGTCGTCCCTGCCGCTGGCCACGTCCGACGTCCCCCTCGCCACGGTCGTGCGGGCTGAGGGCGGACGCGTGCACCCGCTGCCGGACGTGCGTGGCAGGACGCCGTAGGCGGGAGGACGTCGCCGTGTGAGGTGCGCCGCAGCCTGGATCGTCGTTGCCGCGCCTCACACGTTGAAGCGGAACTCCACCACGTCGCCGTCGGCCATGACGTAGTCCTTGCCCTCGATGCGCACCCGGCCCTTCGCCTTGGCCTCGGCCATGGAGCCGGCGGCCACGAGGTCGTCGAAGCCCACCACCTCGGCCTTGATGAAGCCGCGCTGGAAGTCGGTGTGGATGACCCCGGCGGCCTGCGGGGCGGTGGCGCCGACGG
>JARIBR010000188.1 GCA_029258695.1 Quadrisphaera sp. | reverse complement strand
CAGACCAAGCATGGCAAAACCAAACTCAATACTGTCAACCACAAACACACCACCACGGACAACATCCGCGGCAGCACATCATGGCATCAACCAATGCACACTGTTGAGTTCTCAAAGAACAGACGCTTCCCAGGACGACCCCGTGAGGGCCACCGCCAGGGCAACTTCTCCAACCTAGACCCGCTGCAAGCTGGCCGTCAAGTTCCCGGCCGTGCCTGCTGCGATGCCTGAACACTACAACAGCGTGAGGGGTGCTGACCACCACCCCCCGGGCGGTCCCCCGCTCCCGGGTCGCGTCGGCGGTGGGCGGCCGTCGCCGGCCGCGGCCCGCTGCCCTCCCGCCGCTTCGCCCCCTGGCCGGCTGCCCCGCGCTGCTGCAGACCGTGCTCGTCCAGGGTTCGCCAGCGCCTCGCGTCAGGGCGCGGGGTGCCTCCACACCGGTGGGGGCTGCGTCGGCGCGCGCGGAGACTCCTCCGCGCGCTGGCGGCGGGCGGCCCGAGGCCCACCCGCCACGCGCAGGTCCCGCCCTCAGGTGGGGTCGAGGATCCGCTCGCGCACCGCGTACATCACGGCCTCGACGCGGCTGTGCAGCTGCAGCTTGTCGAGGATGTTGCGGACGTGGTTCTTGACCGTGTTCTCGCTGATGAACAGGTCCCCCGCGATGTCGCGGTTGGACATCCCCCGGGCGACGAGGCGCAGGACCTGCACCTCGCGCTCGGTGAGCCGCGGCGTGGGCGTGCCGCTGGGGTGCTCGGAGCGCTTGGACAGGGCCGCGAACTCGCTGAGCAGGGCGCCGGCCATGGCCGGGCTGATCAGCGACTGGCCGTTCATGACCGAGCGCAGCCCCTCGGCGATCTCCTCGCCGGGGACGTCCTTGAGCAGGTAGCCGTTGGCTCCGGCGCGCACGGCGTCGAACAGGTCGCTCTCCTCGTCCGAGACCGTGAGCACCACGATGCGGCTCCCCGGGGACACCCGCTTGATCTCGGCGCACGCCTCGAGGCCCGAGCTCCGGGGCATCCGCAGGTCGAGGAGCACGATGTCGGGCTTGAGGCGCTCGGCCTGGAGCACGGCGTCCAGGCCGTCCCCCGCCTCGCCGACGATGTCGATGTCGCCCTCCGCGGAGAGGACCATCTCCAGCCCCCGACGGTAGAGGGCGTGGTCGTCGACGACGAGGACGCGCACCGGTGTCCGGAGGTCGATCTCGTCGTCCGCGGTGTCCGCGGTGTCCGCGGTGTCCGCGGGCGTCGGTGGCGGGTGCCCGAGCGACGGCGGCGTCCGCACGGGTCCGTCACCGCGCGCCGCCGCGGCCTGCCCGTGGCCATCCGCCGGCGCGGGCGCCGAGAGGTCGACCCCGTCATCGCGGTCCGAGCCTCCCGCACCATCCACCACGCGACTCCTTGTAATCACACTCCGCGGTCGGTTGACCGCTTTCCGTCACGGAGCCTAGAGGGCCAGGCTCCCGGGGCGGTGCGAACCAGGGTGATTGCCCCGAGCGACGCACCGCCCCGACCCTCTCACCCCACGGCATGTTCCTGCTCCTCCGCCGTGCTCCGGTCCTGCGACGGGCTCTGGCGCGGCGCCGACGCCTCGGACGAGGACCCGGCGGCCGACGACAGCGCTCGCGCGATCTCTGCCGCGGAGTCGAGGTCGTCGGCCAGGCGGATCACGCCGTAGCTCCAGCCGCGTCGCCGGTAGACGACGCTGGGCGCTGCCGTCGCGTCGTCGACGAAGAGGAAGAAGTCGTGCCCCACGAGCTCCATCTCCGCCAGCGCGTCGTCCAGGCACATCGACCGGGCGACGTGCACCTTGTCGCGGATCACCACGTGGGAGTCACCGAGCGGGTACTCCGAGCGCACCACACCGGCGACGTCGTCGACCCGCACCTGCGCAGCGCCCGAGCCGGTGTCGTCGACCTCCTGCGCGCGCGCGTCCGGCTCGTCGACCGGGCGCGCCGGCTCGACCACGGGCACCGACCCGTCGCGGACGCTGGGGTCTCCGTGGCGCCCGTGGCGGACCTTGCGGCGGTCCGCTGCGCGGCGCAGACGCTCCACGACCCGGTCGAGCGCCTGGTCGAACGCGGCACCCAGCGTCTCCGCGCGAGCCTCGGCGCGCACCACCGGCCCCGGGCCGTGGACCGTGAGCTCCGCACGGTCGCACGTGCTCGCCTGACGGGGATTCGCCTCGTGCGAGAGCAGCACCTCCAGGCGTTGCGCCTTCGGCGCGAGGTGCTCGACGCGTCCCAGCTTCTCCTCCATCTGCGCGCGCAGCGCTTCCGGAACACGGGTGTGGCGGGCGTTGACGGTGATCTCCACGGGGCATCCTCTCGGTGGTGCGGGGGCCGTGACCTCAATGCCACGAGCCGCCGCGGTGGCGCGGTGGTGCGGTGGTGTGCGCGTCGGCCTCAGTGCTGCGGCGCCCTCCCGCCCCGGCGGCCTCGACGGGGGACCGGCCGCGGTGCCGTCCCCTGCGCTTCCTCGTGCTGCCCCGCCATGACGAGACGTTAGTCGGTCACCGCGGCGCGGTCACCTGCGACGCGTCCGGACGGTGCACGCGCCGCTGCGACGACGACGCCTCCCACGACGTCCGCCCCGACGGCTCCCAGGGCGCGCGCCGCCTCCTGCACGGTGGAGCCGGTGGTCACGACGTCGTCGACCACCACGACTCGCCTGCCCCGCAGCCGGTGGCAGGCGCGGTGGGCCCCCGCCACGTTGGCCGCCCGCTCGGCCGGTCCGAGCCCCACCTGGTCGCTCGGCTGGCGGACCAGCACGAGCCCTGACCGGCCAGCGGCCACCTCGGCGCGCTCGTGGCCCGTGGCGCCCAGCGCGGCCACCGCTGCCCGCGCGAGGTCAGCGGTCAGGTCGCCACCTCGGGCACGTCGGGAGCGGCGCCCCGACGGCACCGGGACCAGCACCGCCGGTGACGGCAGGAGAGCACGCCGGGGACCGTCCTCGTCGAGCATCACGAGCGCCCCCGCCAGAGCGGCCCCCAGCGCGGTGGTCATGTCGTGGCGACCGCGCTCCTTCCACCCCAGGAGCACCGAGCGAGCGGCGCCCTGGTAGACGAGGGCGGCGATCGTCGGCGGCGCACCCGGGGCGAGGGTCGCCGCGTCGACCCGCCCCGCGCCCACCCGGAGCGCCGCCGCGCACCGGGGGCAGAGCCGGCAGCCGCTGCGCCCGCACCCCGCGCAGTCGCCGGGCAGGACGAGGTCCACGAGCTCCAGCGCGGCGCTGCGCCACGAGGTCGTCCACCGCTGCACGCGATGATCCTGCGGCGCACGGACGCCCGTCGCGGACCGCTGCCCCGAGGCTGGGGACAACGCTGGCGTCCGGGAGCACGTCGGGGGACGGCGCCGCTCGCGCCGAGACCGACGGGCTCAGCCCGCGTAGGCGGGCTCCACCGCGCCGTCCAGGGCCGGGACGTGGACCCAGCGTGCTCCGGCTCGCTGGAAGATGCGCTGGTCCGACGTGCCGAGCAGCAGCGTCCGCTCCCCGTCCCCGGCGGCCAGCGAGACGAGGGTCGGACCCGGCGAGCCGTCCGGGCCGGCGGGCACCCCGGGAGCCCCGCGAGGCAGCAGGGCGCCGCCGGTGAGGGTGAGCACCTGGCGCACCGGCGCGGGGTCCGCCTCCCGCGTGAGCGCCACCCCGAGCACCGCAGCCGTGGACGGCCCGAGCCAGGCCGCGTCCTGCACCGAGGCCAGGACCACCGACGGTGCGCTCTCGTCGCGGATCAGCTCGCGCGGCACGCCCGACGCGTCGCGGCGCAGCCCCACCACGTCGACGCGCACGCCGCGCGCCGGGTCCCCGCTCGAGGCGACCAGCGCCCTGGCCCCCTCGCGCGAGGGCCGCAGGGAGATCACGGTGCGCCCCTGCAGCCACGGCGCGTCCACGACCACGCCTCGCCCGTCGGGCCCGGTGGCGCTCACGGTCCCGTCGCTGAGCGTGGCGGTCGCCCACAGCCAGCCGGAGGGATCGAACGACGGAGGGGTCAGGCGAGCGGGCGGCTCCACGCTCGCCACGTCCTGGGCCGTCACGCGTCCCTGACCACCGGGCCAGCGGCGCGCGGTGGTGCCCGCGTCGGCGAGGGACGCCAGCGCCGGGTCGGCCCCGAGCGCGAGAGCCGGCTCGGACAGCCCCTGCGTCCCCGGCTCCACGGCCGCGACGGGCACGACGGAGCCGTCCTCCTCCCAGCGCACCGGCGCACCACCGCGCAGCAGCACCGGTGAGGGGTCGACGGGGACCTCGGAGGCCGGCAGCGCCGCCGGCGTGGGCGCGCTGAGGCGACCCCCGCCGGCGGTGACGATGACACCGTCCACCCGGGGCAGGTCGCGCAGGGTCGTCTCGATCGACGCGACGAGGAGCCCTCGCGTCGCGAGGTCGGCCGAGAGGACGTCCTTCTCCAGGTCCACCTCGGCGGTCCCTCGCTCGACGAGGACCGACGCGGACGAGAGGCGCGGCGCCACGTCGCCCTCGCGCCGGACCGCCGGCGCCAACCACGGTGAGGGTCCGCGCAACAGCTCGGTGACCACCGCCGTCGGCAGGGACTCGCGGTCCGCGAGCCACCGCACCTCCGGCACCAGGGCGCGGCCCGAGGGATCGGGGAACCACAGGCTGCGCGCGTCCCACCCGAGGGCGAAGTCGCTCTCCACGACGAACATCTGGTCCGGGGTCGCCCCGATGCGCCACTGACCGCGCTCCTTCACGAGGGTCAGCTCCTCGGTCACCGTGGTGCCGGGGGGCTGAGCGCGGTACACGCCGTGCGCGTCGACGACGGCCACCGCCTCCGCGCTGACGCGGGCGAGGACCGGTCCCCCGTCGGGGTCGAGGTCGCCGGCCGCGCCCGGAGCGCTGGTACCGCCCGGCTCGGCGTCGTCCCCGTCGCCACCGTCGTCCTCGCCCACCTCGAGGACGCGCCCGTCCTGGGAGAGGGTGATGTCGCGGCCGACGAGGCGGACGACGTGCAGGAGCGAGGACGGCCGCCACGCGGGTGCGGCGTCCTCGGTGAGGTAGGAGCGTGCGGCGTCGAAGTTGTCCTCGACACCGACGGCGGCGCTGAGGAAGCCGCGAACGAGGGCCCGCGGACCGGAGTCCGCCAACGGTCCGACGGGGTCCACGACCACGTCACGCCGCACGTCGGCGGCACCAGCCGCGCCCTCGCGCACCGGTCCGTCCAGCGGCAGCGAGGCGCACCCGGCGACCGTCAGCACCAGGACCACCAGCCCCGCCAGGGCCGCCGGCACCCCGCCCGACCTCATGACGGGCTCGCCGGCGAGCCCGCGACCTCGGGCGCGGACGGTGCCCGAGGTGGCGCGCTCGCCGGCCGGGCCCCGAGCGGTGCGCCGTGGTCCGGGTCCACGGCCAGGGGCGCCGACGTGAGGGCTGCCCCGGCTCGCCGGGGCAGCGTGAGGACGAAGGAGGCACCGAGACCAGGCCAGCCCCACACGTCGAGCCGGCCGGCGTGCAGCAGCGCGTCCTCCCGGGAGATGGCCAGACCGAGGCCGGTGCCGCCCGACGCGCCGTCCGCGCCGTCGACGCGGCCGCGCGAGGGCTCCGCGCGCCAGAACCGGTCGAAGACCCGCCGGCTCTGCGCCGGGGTGAGCCCGACGCCGTGGTCGCGCACCCGCACGGCCACGGCGTCGTCGTCGCCCG
>JARIBR010000141.1 GCA_029258695.1 Quadrisphaera sp. | reverse complement strand
CGGCCTGGACCACGGCGTCGAACGGCTGGTCGTAGCGGGCGACGGCGTCCATCACCCCCACGGCGGCGAGATAGCTCTCGAGGTTGCCTTCCACCGACTCGGCGCCGAAGCGGGGGGTCAGGGCGATGATCTCGGTGCCCGGCGCGGCGACGGAGCGGGCCTGCTCACCGATCGCCTCGGTCATGGAGGTGGTGGTGTTGACGTTGACGACGAGGATGCGCACGCGAGGTCGGCCTCTCCGGGGGTGGTGGGTCGGTCGGTGGGGGTCGGTCAGTGGGTGGCGGCGACGGCGATGTCCTCGCCGGAGACGTCGGCGAGCTCGCGCTGGCGGTCACCACGCTTGGCCACCAGCAGGTAGGCGATCGCCCCGCCGCCCGCGCCGAAGAACCAGGACAGCCCCGCGAAGCCCTCCCAGGCCGGGAGGAAGGCCACGAGCAGGGCGAGCACGGCGGCGATGGCGAAGGCGATGATGGCACGGGGGTTGACGCCGTTGCGGTAGTGGTAGACGCCGTCGGGGTTCTCGGTGAACAGCGCCGGTACGTCGATGCGCGACTTCCGCAGGATCCAGTAGTCCGCCATGATCACCCCGAAGAGCGGGCCGAGGAGCGCGCCGAGCCCCCCGAGGAAGTACACGATCACCGCCGGGGAGTTGTAGAGGTTCCACGGCAGGATGACCAGGCCGATGATCGCGCTGATGAGGGCGGCGCGCTTGAAGTTCAGGTGCTTCGGCGCGAGGTTGGCCAGCGCGTAGATGGGGGCGACGAAGTTCGCCATGAGGTTCACCGCGATGGTGAGGATCAGCAGCGCCAGCGAGGCCGCCACCAGGAGGATCGTGCTCGGGATGGTCTCCACGACGTCGGCGGGCGAGGCGATGACCGTCCCGTCGACGGCGAACTGGGCGCCGCTGAGGACCACGACGATCGCCCCGAAGAGCAGCATGTTGATGGGGATGCCCCAGAAGTTGCCGCCGATGACGGCCCGCCGGGAGGAGGCGGCGCGGGTGAAGTCGCAGAAGTTCAGGACGAAGGTGCCGTAGATGGCGACCCACAGCCCGGCGCCGGCGAAGATGGTGGACCACATCTCCCCGCCCGTGAGGCGGTCGTCGGGGAAGCTGATGGTCGCGCCGGCCTCGAGGAAGACCCAGACGCTGAGGGCGGCGAGCGTGACGAGGATGACGGGCCCCGCGAACGCCTCGTAGTGGCGCACCGTCTCCAGGCCGTGGCTGACGATGTAGAGCTGCAGCGCCCACAGCGCCAGGAAGGTGATCCACCCCAGCGGGCTCAGGCCCAGGAACGAGCCGGTGTCGAGGCTGGCGAGGGACGGGAAGACGGCGATGAGCGCCACCCGGAAGACCACCGAGGCCAGGAACGTCTGGATGCCGAACCACACGACGGCCACCGCGCCGCGCAGCAGGGCGGAGAGCTGGGCGCCGTGGATGCCGAAGGCGATGCGGCTCATCACCGGGAACGGCACGCCGGTCTTGAGCCCCATGAGCCCGGAGAGGGTGAGCAGGGCGAAGAGCAGGACCGCCCCGAGCCCGAGGGAGACGAGGATCTGCCACCCGCCGAGCCCGAGGGCGAACAGCCCGATGGCGAAGCTGTAGTTGCCCAGGCTGTGCACGTCGTTGGCCCACAGCGTGAAGATGTTGTACCCGCTCCACGGGCGTCCGGCCTTCTTCGTCGGCGCGAGGTCACCGTTGTAGAGCCGCGGGCTGACGTCGTACAGCTCGGAGGCGTCGAGCACCGGGGGCTGGTGGAGGATGGGGGCGTCCCCGGACGGGTCCGGCGCGATCTGGGACCCGCCCGCGCGTGGCGGGGTGGCTGCCGAACTGACATCGCTCATGCTGACGCTCCATCGCGTGCAGGGTGCCCGGGGTGCGGACGGGATCCGTGTGCTGGGCCTGGGGTGCGGCCGTGGGGTATACCGCGCGCCGACCGTAGCGCTCGGCAGTCACGGAGGTCAACCGGGTGACACGTCGCCGCTGACGTCGCTCCGGCCCGGTGCGGTGCCCGGTCGGATCATCACCTGCAGGGCGACCCACGCCCAGATCACCCCGAGCGCCCAGCCGCCGAGGACGTCCGCGGGGTGGTGGACGCCCAGGTAGACGCGCGTCGCCCCGACGACGAGCGTCACCAGGACGCCCGCGGACCAGCCGAGCAGCCGTCCCTCACGGCGGGAGCGTCCGGCGAGGGTCCCGACGGCGAGCGCCGCCGCGGTCAGCCACCAGGCGGCGGAGTCCGTGGCGTGGCCTGAGGGGAAGGACCAGCCGGCGGCCTCGACGAGCCGGTCGTCGGGCCGGGGGCGCTCCAGGCCCCGCTTCATCAGCTCCGTGCTGGCGTACGCACCCGCGACCGCCAGGGCCACCGCGGCGCCGGGCCGCCACGACGCCGCGGTGCGGCGACCGACGACGGCGACGACCACGGTCAGGGGCGCCAGCACCCACAGGCTGCCGAGCGTCGTCAGCACGGCGGCCGCCGCGGTGAGGTCCGGTGAGCGCAGCGACCGAACGGCGCGCTCGACGGGGGCCTCGGCCGCGGCCACGGACGGCGCGCCGACGGCCACGAGGACGGACAGCCCGCCGAGCACGAGGACGGCGACGACGGGCACGACCAGCCCGGTCACCGGCCAGCGCCGCATCAGGGGGCCGGCGCCCTCAGGTCCGGGGAGCCGCCCGGGTCCGGGGAGTCGCCGAGATCCGGGGAGTTGCCGAGATCCGGGGAGCCGCTGAGGCCCAGGGAGTACAGGAGCAGGTGGGCCCCCGGCACGGGGTCCCAGTCGCGGTCGGGCTCGCGCACGAAGCCGAGGCGCTCGTAGAGCCGCCGGGCGTTCCCCGCGTCCTCGTGGACGGAGAGCACCAGGCGGTCGGCCCCGGCGGCCCTGGCCAGCCGCGTGCACGCGCGCACCAGCGCCGTGCCCACGCCCCGTCCCCGGCCGTCCGCGGCCACCCCGAGCATCCGGAACTCCGCCTCCCCCGAGCGTGCCACGTCGGCGAAGGGGGTGCCGGCGCGGGCGAACGTCACGGTGCCCACCACGGGACCGTCCTCCCCGTCGAGCGCGACGAGCACCGTCGCGCTCCGCGCCCGGGACCGGGCGTCGGCGATGACGGCGGCGTACCCCTCGTCGCCGATGCCGTCGTCGGCGAAGGCCTCGCGGGCCACGGCCCCCGCGGCGTCGAGGTCGGAGTCCTGCGCGGTGCGCACGACGAGCGCGGAGGTCGGGGCGCGGGTCGTGGTGTCGCGGACAAGGCTCGTGGTCGTCGCGTCGTCCGCGGCGGTCGGGGTGCTGGCGCTCACGGCCTCATCCTCACCGGTCGCGGCGCGCGGTGCGGGGTGGGTGGGCGGATGACGCCTGCGCTGGCGCCTGGGGTGACGTCTGGGCGACGCCTGGGGTGACGTCTGGGGCGACCCACGCGGTGATCAGGGGCGATCACCCCCTTGCCGGCGCCGCGAAGGGGGTGATTCCCCATGATCACCATGCGGAAGGGGGGTGATCGCCCATGATCACCGAGGTGGAGGTGGAGGTGGAGGTGGAGGTGGAGGTGGAGGTGGAGGTGGAGGTGCGAACCATCACCGCGTCGCCGTGGGAGACGTCACCGCGGCGTACAGCTCCGGGCGGCGGTCGGCCATGACGTCGGCGCGCTCGGTCAGCGCCTTGTCCCGGCTGGCGGCGAGGTCCACGGTGGCGCTCGCGGAGGCGCCCGGCTCGCTCGTGGCCGCGGCCACCCACCCGTCCGCGTCGACGATCGTCGTCCCGAGCGTCCACTCCTGGCCGCGCTCGGTGCCGGAGCGGTCCGCGCAGGCGATGGCGACGTGGTTCAGGCGCGCGGCCGCCATGGCGTTGAGCACCTCTCCGGGACGTTCGCGCTCTGGCCTGGGCCACAGCGGCCAGTTCGTGGGGACGGCGAGCAGGTCGGCCCCGGCCAGCGCCGCCGTGCGCACCCACTCGGGGAACTCCAGATCGTAGCAGACCATCACCGCGATGCGCCCGTGCGCCGTCTCGACGACGGGTGGCGCGCCGTCACCGGGGGTGAAGAACAGCCCCTCGCGGTCCCACAGGTGCGCCTTGCGGTAGGTCGCGAGCACGCCCGTGCCGTCGAGGACCACCGCGGAGTTGTGCAGCACGTCCCCGCGGTCCGCCTCGGCGAAGCCGGCGACGACCACGGCGCTCCCGGCGGCGGCGGACCAGGACGCCAGGCCGGGGTGGTCGGGGGTGATGGCGAGGGCGCGGGCCTCCTCGACGCTGTCGAAGACGTACCCGGAGGTGGTGAGCTCGGGCAGCACCACGACGTCGGCCCCGCTGCGGACCGCGTCGGCGATGGCGTCGGCGGCCCGGGAGAGGTTGCCGTCGAGGTCGCCGACGACGGGGGCGAGCTGGACGCAGGTGATGCGGGTCATGGGCTCATCGTCTCCGGGTCGACCACGT
>JARIBR010000124.1 GCA_029258695.1 Quadrisphaera sp. | reverse complement strand
CGGGCAGGGTCGATACT
This sequence comes from Quadrisphaera sp., assembly GCA_029258695.1. Next base: position 3,887 of record JARIBR010000124.1, on the reverse strand, counting down.
CGGTGAGGCGGTCATCGTGTGCTCCTTGGGTGCTGTGAGACGTTCTCCAAGAAGATCACGCGGTGACCGCCGCTCAGACGGTCACGGTCACCGCGCCGTACGCCACTCTGACGGACTCAACCGGGCCTAAAGTTGTGGGCGCTTCTGCTGGTGTCGCAGCGGGGCTGCACCGGGCGGGCGGGTGGTCAGCCTGGTGGTGTCTGCGCGGTGACCGCGGCGCTCAGGTCGTCGACAGTGGCCACGTCAAGGTCGTTGTCGGCGTTGACGGGGGTGAGGGTCTGCTCGCCGCTGGCCTGCCAGGCGGCCTGGGTGTCGTTGATCTGGCTGAGCGGGATGCTCGGGCCGTAGTTCGACAGCGCCAAGACGTAGTCGGTGTCCTCGCCCACCGGCAGGGGCCGGGAGGTGCACGTGTTCTGGTTGACCTCGATGACCTGCCCGGGGGCTAAGTCGCCTTTGATGACCTCGGTGATGGTGAAGGTCAGCGCGGTGGAGGGGATGCCGGGGATCGCGTCGATCTCCTCCTGGGGGACCCCGTACTGGGGGTTGGTTGCTGGGTCGGTGCCGATGGAGACGTCGGGGCGCATCTCGTAGTCGCGTGAGGCGGTGGCACGCCCGCGCACGATCGCGTCGGCGTTCTCGACCAGTCCTGCGGTGCCGGCGACCTGGAAGTAGTCCGCGATGCAGGTGGGCTCCACCTCGGAAATCGGCTCCGGCGTCGAGACGGCGACGGGGGAAGCGGGCGGGGAGGTCGCGTCCGCGCTGGTCTGGCCGCCGCACCCGGCCAGCGCCACCGCCAGGAGGAGACCTGGGAGTGCTGTGGAGACCTTCATGTTGTCCTCGATCCCTTGTGGTGGGGTGCGCGTGCAGTTGGACCTGCTCGACTACCGCGCCAGCGCGAGGAGGCGAGTCCTGACGCGAAGTTACCTCTGCTCATACCTGCCAGGACGCCGCCGCGGTATCGCAGGTTGCCCTGATGAGCCCTCACCCAGCCAGCTATACCCGATCAGCGTCGTCGACGACCTCCTGGTGCAAGGCGCGGTAGATCGTGGCGCGGGAGACCGCGAACCTGGCGGCCAGGGCGGTGACAGCCTCACCCCCGGCGCGCAGGGCACGGACCTGGCGGGCCTGGTCGACGTTCAGGCGCGCAGGGCGCCCGGTGCGCTGCTCGCGGGCCCGCGCGGCGGCTCGGGCGGCTGAGGTGCGCTCGTGCATCAGCTCGCGCTCGTAGCCGGCCAGGGCGGCGAAGATCGCCGCGAGCATCTTGCCCGTGGGGGTGGAGTAGTCGATCCCTTCGCGCAGGCTCCTCAGCAGGACTTCGTGCTTGGTCAGGGTCTCGATGGTGGCGATCACCCCCGAGAGGGACCGGCCTAGGCGGTCCAGGGCGGTGACCACCACGACGTCGCCGGGGCGGACGTGGTCGAGCAGCGCGGCTAGGCCGGGGCGGTCGGGGGCGATCCCGGAGGCGGAGTCGGTGAACACCCGCTCGCACCCCGCACCCTCGAGGGCGTCGCTCTGGGCGGCGAGGTTCTGGTGGTCGGTGCTCACCCGGGCGTCGCCGATGCTCGTCATGGATCGGAGCGTCGCAGAAGTCGGCGCACGGGCGGCGTCGGCGGCGGAGACTTTCGGACCAACTTGTGAGACACCGATCCGCGGAGTGTCGGCGCCCCGGCGTGTCTCAGCGGGGCTCGTCGCAGAACCATGGAAGTGCGACGGCAGCCGTGCACGGCCGGGCAGGGGTCGGCAGGTGCGTCAGAGGTCGAAGCCATTGCGCCCCACGCCGTAGGCGATGACCAGCACCGGGACGGCCAGCAGGACGGCGAACCCGATCAGCGAGAGGTCACCGGTCCTCGCTGCCCCGACGCAGCAGGCGATGACGCCGGCCAGGCACACCACGCCGAAGGCGATGAACCACCGCCTCACCTTGCGCCGGTCTGCGGGATCGGGCAACTGGTCGGTCAACGTCTCGACGTGCCAACGCGGGTCCTCGCTCATCGGCGTGCTCGACGACACCGGTTCAGAGACCGGCTCGGTCGGCTGGGCCGGCGTGGTGGGCGCCGGCTGGGTCGCTGGACGTCTGAGGGTCGACCACAGGCCCGCCATGGAGGTCAGGGCGAGTACGCCGAGGAAGAGGGCGCGGGCGGTGTTGCCCTGCGCCCACTGGATCGGGGCGAGCACCCCGCACAGCACCACGGCGGCGATCGAGATGGGCACCACCACGCGGCGCGGCACGAGGTTCACAGCTGGGAACGTAGATGACGACGGCGCCAGAAGCCCTTGATCGACGGGCCGGTGTACCGCCCAGGCTCGGACGAGGACTTTCCGTCACCACCGATGCTGGGAGGGTGACCGGCCGGCCCGGCGTGTGCCGCCCGCGCGCCTCAAAATCCTCGGCGTTCCACAACCAAGGGAAAGCGACGGGTTGGCTTTCGACCGCCGCGCTGTGCCGGTGGGCACTCGGGGAGGCCTCGACCCCTCGGTAAGCCGACCTCGCAGGCCGGCTGATGCCTACGCTAGGTGACGTATCGTGCCTTCGCGTGGTGGTGGTGACCGTCACCCACCTGCCCGAGGACGCCCGCATCCGCTACCGCCAGATCCCTGCGCTACTCGCTCGGGGCCATGAGGTGACCTACGTGGCGCCCTTCGCCGCCTACGAGGTGAGCCCCCCGCCGGAGGTGACCCCCGTCGATGTGCCCCGCTCGCGCGGTCTGCGCCGCGCCCGGGCCGTCCTGGCCGCCGCCCGGGTGCTGCACCGCTTGACCGCAGGGTCGGGGGTGGACGTGGTGCTGGGCCACGACCCGGAGCTGCTACCCGCGTTGCTGTGGCTCAAGGCGCGTCATCCGCGGCTGGCTGTGGTGTGGGACGTGCACGAGGACGTGCCCGGTCAGCTCGACCAGGTCCCCGAGATCCCCCGGGCGTTGCGCCGGCCGCTGGCATGGGCGATCCACGTCGTCGAGCGCGTCGCCGAGAGGCGGTTGCACCTGCTGCTGGCCGAGCATGGCTACGCCGAGCGCTTCGCCCGGGTCCACCCGGTGGTGCCCAACTCCACGTGGGTGCCGCCGCAGCGCCCGGTGGCGCCGGTGGAGGACCGGCTGGTCTACGTCGGCGCCTTGACGTGGCCGCGGGGCGCGGCGGAGATGATCGCCCTCGCGCGCCTGCTCCCCGACGTCACCGTCGAGCTGATCGGCACCGCCCGCCCCGACGTCGCGGTGATGCTGCGCAGCGCACCGGGCAACGTGGTGGTGCGCGGCTTCTTGCCCAACGCGCAGGCCCTGGAGCGCACCCACGGGGCGCTGGCCGGGCTGGTGCTGCTGCCCGGCACACCAACCACCTGCAGTCGGAGTTCACCAAGGTGTTGGAGTACATGGCCCACGGCGTGCCCGCCATCACCACCGCCAACCCCGCCGCCGAGCGCCTGGTCCAGGCCACCGGCAGCGGGCTGGTCGTCCCGCACGGCGACGTCGAGGAGGTCGCCGCCGCCGCGGCCGCCGCCGTGCGCGAGCTGCAGGCTGATCCCGGTCGGCGCGAGCAGATGGCGGCCGCGGGCTACGCCGCGGCCCGGCGCGAGCACGACTGGAACGTTGACGGGCGCCGCTTCGTCGATCAGCTGGAGTCCTGGGCCGCTGCCGGCGCCGCCGGGGCCTCGAGGGCGAGCACCACGTCGGACCGCCGGTGAGCGCGGGCACCGGCACGACGACGGGCGCTGCGCCGGGCCGGCCGGGGTGGGTCTCCGCGGTGCGCTGGAGCGCGGTGGGCATCGCCTTGTCGGGCGCCACGCGCTTCGTCTACAGCGCCCTGGTGGGCCACCTCGGCGGTACCGTGGCCCTGGGGTTGGTCAGCTCCGAGCTGTTCGTGGCCCTGCTCGCCGTCCAGGCCGGTCCCAACGCGGC
>JARIBR010000026.1 GCA_029258695.1 Quadrisphaera sp. | reverse complement strand
GGGCGCGCGGCGCTGGCTCGCCGTCCTCCGCGGGCGCCTGGGACGGCGTGTCGGCGGCCGACGCCCCGCGGCCGCGGACCGCGGCGATGACGAGCAGCGGCGGCACCATCACCAGCAGCGCGAGGCGGCCGGAGCCGGTCACCGCGTCGAGCCCGCCGAGGAGCAGCGGCGCGGCGATGCCGGCGGTCGAGCTGGCCGCGTTGACCGCGGCGAGGCGGCGCGGGGCGTCGGCGCCGGCGAGCAGGGCCGAGACGGCGAGCACGACGGCCGCTCCCCCGGCCCCGAGAGCCAGGGCTCCGACGACCACCACCGGCGCCACGGAGGCCACGGCCAGCGTCGCGGCGCCCAGCGCGAGCAGCAGGGAGCCGGCGCGCAGGACGGTGTCGCCGCCCAGAGCCAGCAACCGCGCACCGACGGGCGCCACGACGACGAGACCGGCCCCGAAGGCGGAGCTGAGCCACGAGAGGTCCTGGGCGGAGACCTCCAGGTCGCGAGCGAGGAGCACGAGGACGGAACCGAGGGCGGCGATGGTGAAGCCCACAGCGGACAGCGCGACGCCGGCGCGCACGTCGCCTCCTCCGCGGCGATCCGCCCGGGCGGTCCTCGCCGCCGGGTCGTCCTCGACCACGTCCACCACCCGTCCGACCCCCGTGACACCGTTTATGCTCGCGGTCCGAGCCTAACTTGTGGAGGGTTGCCCGTGGACCGCACCGCCGACTCGCCGTCGCGCCGCGAGGCACGCCGGTGGTCCGCCGCGGCGGAGGCGCTGAGCGCGCTGCGCCGCCACCCCGGGACCACGCGCGCCCAGACCGCGCACCGCCTGGGCATGAGCAGCGGCGCCGCAGCAGACCTCTGCGCCCGCCTGCGGGGGCTGCACCTGCTCAGCGAGGAACCGGCGCCACCGAGCGGGCGCGGCCGCCCGACCACGGTGCTGCGCGTGCACCCGGCCGGTCCCCTGGTCGCGGTGGTGGACGTGCAGCACGCCGGCATGGCCCTGGCGGTCGTCGACCTGTCCGGCGAGGTGGTCGAGCGCACGACGCAGCGTCCGGTGGACCGTGCACCGGAGCAGGTCCTGGGGCTGCTCCGCGCGGCGCTGGCGGGGCTCGCCGCGCGCCACGGGCGGCGGGTGCGAGCGGTCTGCGTCGCGGTGGCCGCCACCGTCGCGAGCGGACGCGTGGTCCAGTCCGCGACGCTCGGGTGGTCGGGCGTGGACCTCGCGGACGCGGTGCCGCCAGCGCTGGCCGACGTGCCGCTGCTCGTGGTCAACGAGGCGACCGCCGCGGGGCTGGGTGAGGCCCGGAGCGCGGCGAGCGGCGGCGCGCGGGCCGTGCTCTACCTGGCCGTGACCGTCGGGCTCGGCGGGGTCCTCGTCGTCGACGGCCAGCCGTCGGTCGGCGCGCTCGGCGCCGGGGGTGAGCCCGGGCACCTGCCCCTCGGCGACCCAGGCCTGACCTGCCCGTGCGGGGCGCACGGCTGCTGGGACGTCGAGGTCGACGGGCGGGCGATGGCCCGCCACCGCGGCGACCCGCCGCCGGCTGATCCCTCCGCCTACGCCGTCGCGACCCTGGCCGCCGCCACGGCACCCGAGCACCCGGACGCCGCCTGCGTCGAGGCCGTCGCCCGCTGCGCAGCCTCTCTCGCGCGCGGCACCGCCGGCCTGGTCAACGCCCTCGACCCGGACCGCGTGGTCCTCGGCGGCCTGGCGCCCGCGCTGCGCGACGCCGCACCCGCCGCCTTCGACCAGGCCTTCTGCGGCGGGCTGATGCGCTGGCGCCGGGAGCGGCCGCCTGCCGTGGTGGCGGCCACCCACGGCCACGACGCCACGCTGGTCGGTGCGGGCGAGCTGGCGCTGGACACCGCGGCCTCCCCCGCGGGGCTCGCGGCCTGGGCGGCTCTCGACGAGGCGACTTCCCCCGTCGCGGAGCGGGACGACGCGGTGATCACCAGCGCCTAGCGTCGCGGTCATGGACGACGACGACACCCTGTGGCAGCTCACGCTGGACCGCGACGACGGCGGGCGGACGTTCGTCTACGCGGTGACGAGCACCGGCGTCTACTGCCGGCCGACCTGCCCGTCGCGGCGCCCGCTGAGGGCCAACGCCCGCTTCCACGAGAGCCCGGCCGCCGCGGAGGCCGCCGGCTTCCGGGCGTGCCGGCGCTGCACGCCTGACCGGGTGACTCCCGAGACGCCTGCCCTGTCCGCGCCCGTGGCGGCAGCGGTTGCCGCGCTGCGGGAAGCGGGTCGGCCCGTGCGTACCGCTGAGCTGCAGGGGGCAACCGGTATCGGCATCCGGCAGCTCCAGCGGGCGTTCACCCGCGAGGTGGGGGTGAGCCCGCGCGCCTACGGCGAGGCGCTGCGCGTCGAGGCGGCCCGCACGGCGCTCAGCGGCGCCACCACCGTCTCGGACGCGGCCTTCGCCGCCGGGTACGGCTCGATGCGCGGGTTCTACGACGCCGTGGGCCCACGGCTCGGGGTGGCTCCCGCGACGTGGGCCGCCGGGGGCGCGGACGAGGAGCTGCTCTGGGCCGCCGCGCCCCACCCGGTGGGGACGCTGGTCGTCGTCGCGTCGCGGCGCGGCGTCGTGGCCGCTCGCATCGACGAGCCGGGCTCCGACGGGAGCGCCCAGCTTGCGGTGGTCGCCGCAGAGCTGCCCCGGGCGACGTTCACCCGTGACGACGAGGCGCTCGCCGGCGTCCTCGCGCACCTGGCACGGCTGGCGTCAGGGCTCCCGGCCGGCGACGACGTGCCGCTGGACGTCCGCGGCACCGCTTTCCAGGCGTCGGTGTGGGCTGCCCTTCGAGAGGTTCCTCCCGGGACGACCCGCAGCTACGCGGACGTCGCGACCAGCATCGGGCGGCCGAGCGCGGTCCGCGCCGTCGCGAGCGCCTGCGCCGCGAACCCCGCGGCGCTGGTGACGCCCTGCCACCGGGTGATCCGCGGCGACGGCGGCCTCGGGGGCTTCCGGTGGGGGCTGGAGGTCAAGGCGGCGCTGCTCGACGCCGAGCGTGACGCTCGTGGGCACACCGCGGCGTCGTGACCTCGGGCTCGGACGTCGCCGCGGATCGGCGCGGCCGCCCAGGGGCACCGGGTGCGAGGCGCCCTCCGCGGTTGCCAGCGAGACCGTGCTGAGGGACGCGTCGGCGGGAACGCTGGTCGTGGCGGCACGCGCAGCGCCGGCGCAGGGCCTGTTCCGTCGGGGGCGGTGACGCGGATCAGCCGGGCAGCGGAACGGTACGGAGCCGCTCCGCGATCTGGCCGACGTCCACGGGCTCGCCGGGGGCGACGGCGATCGTCAGGTCGTAGGCCTCGTCCTCGCTCAAGGCCAGCCGGGCACCGTTGACACCGAGGAACGCGATGACGCCGCCGAGGGCCAGACGCTCGTTCCCGTCGACCAGCGGATGGTTCGTGGCGAGCGACTGCATCAGCGCAGCAGCCTTCCGGACCAGGCTCGGGTAGGCGTCCCCGCCGAAAGCGGATGGCTGCGGCCGCGCGGACGCCGACGCCAGCAGCCCGTGGTCGCGCACGAGCGCCTGGGCTCCGGTGGCCCGCTCCGCGACACGGAGCAGCTCCTCGGCGCTGAGGAAGATCACTCCCCGAGCCGCCGGAGGGCGTCCGCGTAGCGGGGCAGCTCGCTGTCGAGGACCTGCTCCAGCAGCTCGTCACGGCTGTGCCGCTCGACGTACTCGTGCAGTGCCGACTTCATGACGTCCTGCATCGACCGTCGCTCCTGGGCCGCGCGCTGGCGGAGCGCCTCGACGTCGGCCTCGGGGAGACGCAGACTCATGACCACGCTCCACACGCGTATCAGCGACGACACCATCTGTGGTGTCATCGCCCCTGGAGACCGCACCACGCAACGTGTCACCAGACTGACCCGGTGCAGGAACCCCCCGAAGCGTCCACGTCACCGGTCGGGGCGGTCCACCGCTCCGACGCGGTGCTCGTCTCGATCGCGCTGCTGGCCGTCAGCACCTCGGGCCCGATCATCGCCGCGTGCACCGCGCCCGCGCTGGCCATCGCGTTCTGGCGCAACGCCCTGGCCGCCGGGCTGCTCGCCCCGACCGCGCTGCTCACCGCCCGCGCCGAGCTGGCGCGCCTCACCCGTCGCGAGCTGCGCTGGGCCGCCCTGGCGGGGGTGATGCTGGCGGCGCACTTCGCCACGTGGACGCCGAGCCTGACGCTGACCTCCGTGGCGTCGGCGACGGCGCTGGTCGCCACCCAGCCGGTGTGGGCGGCGCTGATCTCCGGGCTGCGCGGCGCGCCGGTGGGACGCACGGTGTGGGGCGGGATCGCCGTGGCCGTCCTCGGGGCTGCCCTCCTGGCGGGCGTCGACGTCTCGGCGGACCCCGGCGCGCTGCTCGGAGACGCGCTCGCGGTGGCCGGCGGGGCCTTCGCCGCGCTCTACATGACCGCGGGCAGCGAGGTGCGGCGCACCGTCTCGACGACGACGTACACGCTGCTCTGCTACGCGGTGTGCGCGCTCGTGCTGCTCGTGGCGTGCGTCGTCGGTCGTCAGCAGCTGACCGGTTTCAGCGCGCGGGACTGGCTGCTCATCGCCGCCCTGACCCTCGGGGCGCAGCTGCTCGGGCACTCGCTGTTCAACCGGGTGGTCAAGAGCATCGGCCCCACGGTGGTGAGCACGCTGATCCTCCTGGAGATCCCCGGGGCGGCGATCATCGCGGCGATCTTCCTCGGGCAGGTGCCACCGCTGACGGCCATCCCGGCGGGGGTGCTGCTCATCGTCGGGCTCGCGATCGTCGTGCGCGCCGGCGGGCGGCGCAGCGCGGCGATGCCGGTGGAGTGAGCGCGCCGGCGGAGTGAGGCGGCGAGAATCGTCGTGGCCGGTGGGTCCTCCCTCCCTCGGGCTCGAGCGGGGATCTCGTGCACCCGACACGCCGACAGAGGCCGCACCAACTCCCCGCTCGACCACGCGCCGCCGCGCCAACTCCCCGCTCGAGGGGGCAACCCCACACCAACTCCCCGCTCGAGGGGGCAGCCCCACACCAACTCCCCGCTCGAGGGGGCACCCCCGCCCCAACTCCCCGCTCGAGCGCGCGCCGCCTCCACCGGTGCGAGCTCGGCGGGCTCCACGGTCACCTCACCGTCAGGGTTCACACGGGCGACCCGACAGGGAGTTGAACGGGGGGTCAGCGCGGGGCTCGACGGGTGATCATGGCGGATCTTTTGGTGATCATGGGAGACGACCCCCTTTGCCGGTCCACGAAGGGGGTGATCGGCCATGATCACCGGCGTGGAGGGGCGGCGGTGACAGGGGCAGCCGTGGCAGGGGCCGGCGCAGAGGAGCGGCGCAGCGGGAGGCTCGACCCCGAGAGGACACGCCGCCCCACCCGGCGTCACCCCACGGGCGTGGTGAGCGGGCTGCGGTGCATACCCTTCGCGGCGCCGCGCTGACGCAGGGCCATCACGAACGCCAGCACCTGCGCGACGGAGACGTACAGGTCGGCTGGCACCTCCTGGTCCACCTCGCAGGCCGCGTGCAGGGCACGGGCGAGCGGGACGTCGGCCACCATCGGCACCCCGTGCTCGGCGGCCTTCTCGCGGATCTTCGTCGCGATGTGCCCGGCGCCCTTGGCCACCACCGTCGGGGCGCCCTTGCCGGACTCGTACTTCAGCGCCACCGCGACGTGCGTCGGGTTGACCATGACGACGTCGGCGTCGGCGATGGCGGCCATCATGCGGTTGCGGCTCATCGCCCGCTGCTTCTGGCGGATCGCCCCCTTGATCAGCGGGTTGCCCTCGGAGGACTTGTGCTCGTCCTTCACCTCCTGGCGCGTCATGCGGATCTCCTTGAGCGACTTGCGCTTGGTCACCACCACGTCCAGGGCGGCGAGCGCCAGCCCCGCCACCACGGCCGTGCGGATGAGGTTGGCCAGGCCGCCCGCCACCCGCTCGGTGATGACGTCCAGCGACATGGACCCGGCGGCGATCAGCGAGGGCCCCAGCGTCGAGACCGTCAACCACAACGCGAAGCCGATGACGGTGGTCTTCAGCAGCGCCTTCAGCCCGTTCCACAGCGACGTGAAGCTCACCATCTGCTTGATGCCCTTGAGCACGTTGAGCTTCTTGAAGTTCGGCTTCGCGGCCTTCGTCGCCAGGTGCAGCCCGCCCTGGGCCGCCGCGGTGGCGATGGCGACGACGACGGTGACCGCCGCGATGGGCGCCAGCAGCACCGGCACGACGGCGAAGCCGGTGACCAGCGCGTCCATCACCTGCGAGGGCTCGGGGTGGTCCATGACCTCCTCGAGCACCTGGTACATCGGCACCAGCCGGTCGCGGCCGCCCTCCAGCATCATCGGCATGAGGCTCACCGCCGCGGCGACGCCCACCCACGCCCCGAGGTCCGGGGAGCGCCCGAACTTCCCCTCCTTGCGGGAGTCCTTGACCTTCTTGGGCGTGGGGGCCTCGTTGCGCTCCTCACCGCCGCTGCCGCTCACGGGAGGGCCCCGGCTGCGTCCTGCGCGGCGCGCGCCGCGGCGTCCTCGCGGGCGGTGGCGACGGCCAGCTGGGCCATCTGGCGGCCCGCGTCGTCGGTGAGGCCCTCGACCACCGTGGGGAGCACGGCCACGGCGACGGTGGCCAGCGACAGGGTCACGAGGATCTTCAGCGGGAAGCCCAGCGCGAAGGGGTTCAGCGCGGGGGCCGCGCGCGTCAGCAGGCCGAGGCCGACGTCGGTGAGGAAGAGGATGGCGATGAGCGGCCCGGCGATCTGCAGCGCGGCGACGGTCATCTGCGCCGCGCCGTCGGTGAGCAGCTCGGCCAGCACCCGGATCGAGAGGCCGTCCATCACCCCGATCGCGTCGAAGGTGCGCCGCAACCCCATGAGGACCACGAGGTAGCCCTCCGAGGCGAACATCAGCGTGGTCGCCAGCAGGCCGTAGAAGCGCCCGAACACCGAGGTCTGGCTCTGCATGAGCGGGTCGAAGGCCGACGCGAGCTGGAAGCCGCCGAAGACGTCGAGCAGGTCACCGGCGGCCTGCACGGCGATGAAGATGATGAAGACGAGGAAGCCGAGGCCCGCGCCGGTGAGGACCGCCCA
>JARIBR010000341.1 GCA_029258695.1 Quadrisphaera sp. | reverse complement strand
GGGGCGGCGGCCTTGATGCCGTTGAACACCCCGGTGAGGTTCACGCCGATGATGGCGTTCCACTGCTCGTGGGTGAACTCGTCGACCGGCCCGATGTTGACGATGCCGGCGTTGTTGACCAGCACGTCGAGGGAGCCGAAGGTGTCCACCGCGGTGGACACCGCGGCGTCCCAGCTGCTCGGGTCGGTGACGTCGAGGTGCACGAAGCGCCCCGCGTCCCCGAGCTCCTTCGCGACGTCGGAGCCGTCGAGCACGTCGCCGACCACCACGCGGGCACCCTCCGCGACGAGCATCCGGGCGTGCGCAGCGCCCATCCCGCGCGCCCCGCCGGTGACCAGTGCGACCTTGCCGTCAACGCGTCCCATCGTCCTTGCTCCTCTGTCATCGTCGTGGCGCCGAGAAGGCTCGGCGTCGTCTCGATCGTTCCAGGTGCGCAGGATCGCCGGGCCGGCGGGTCAAGACCCGGGCCGGCGGCGCCGAGGAAGGGATGATGGGTCGGTCTCCCGGGGTTGGCCCTGCGGGCACCGCCACGGAGAGGGGCGCGATGAGCGTCGTCGAGCACGGCCGAGGAGACGGCTCCTCGCGAGACCTCGCGATCCCGCTCGCCCCCCGCGAGGAGTCCTTCACCTCCCGCCTGCGCCACGTCAGCGTCACCGCCCGCGTCGGCACCTGGCTGGGGGTCGCGTTCACCGTCGCCCTGCTCACCGGCCTCTACAGCCACTACAGCCAGTCCTTCGCCCCGTGGTTCCCGCTGGTCACGTGGTCGTGGGTCTACCGGGTGACGCAGGGCCTCCACGTCGTCGCCGGCACCGCCGCCGTGCCGCTGCTGCTGGTCAAGCTCTGGTCGGTCTACCCCAAGCTGTTCTCCCGCATCCCGTGGCCGCCGAGCCGTCGCCTCGTCCTCGACGTGGCCGAGAAGGCGGCGATCCTCGTGCTCGTCGCCGCGGCGATCTTCGAGCTCGTCACCGGCCTGGCGAACATCGCCCACTGGTACCCGTGGAGCTTCAGCTTCCGCTCCACCCACTACGCGGTGGGCCTGCTGGCCTTCGGCTCCATCGTGCTCCACGTGGCGATCAAGATGCCGTTCATCCGCGAGGGGTGGGCGCAGCAGCCGTCGCGGACGATCGCCACCCCGCTGCGACGCGTCGGGGACAGCCCGGCCGAGCGCTCCCCGGCCGAGCCGATCAGCCGCCGCTCGCTGCTGAACCTCACCTGGGGCGCCACCGGGCTGGGGATCCTCGCTACTGCGGGGGCCACCGTTCCCCTCCTGCGCGACGTCTCGCTGTTCGCCGTGCGCAGCGGCGACGGCCCGCTGGGCGTGCCCATCAACCGCACCGCCCTGGAGGCCGGGGTGGGGGAGGACGTCGGGGACGGCTGGAGCCTGGTGGTGCGGCACGCCGGGCAGGAGCGCGCCTTCACCCGCGCGGACCTCGAGGCGATGCCGCAGTCCACCCACGACCTGCCCATCGCCTGCGTGGAGGGGTGGTCGGCCTCGGCGACGTGGACCGGCGTGCCGCTGCGCGACCTCATGGCCGCTGTCGGCGCACCCTCCGGCAGCGACGTGAAGGTCGCCTCCGCCCAGACGCGGGGCGCCTTCTCCCGCACGTTCATGCCGGCGCTGTTCGCCGACGACCCCCGCACGCTGCTGGCGCTGCGCCTCAACGGTGAGGAGCTGACGCTGGACCACGGGTACCCGGCCCGCATCATCGCGCCCGGCCGCCCCGGGGTGCTGCAGACGAAGTGGGTCACCGCGCTGGGCACGACCGCGTGAGCGCCGTCCGCGCAGCGCGCCTGCTGCTCGGCGCCGGCGGCCTCGTGGTCATCGGCGCCGGCGCGTCGGTCCTCGTGGGCAAGCCGCTGCCCTCGCTGGTCTCCATCGCGCTCTTCCTCGCCGGAGGCGTCATCGCCCACGACGCGCTCCTCGCCCCCGCCACCGCGGCCGGCGGAGCGGCCGCCTCACGGCTGGTGCCGCGGGCGTACCTCGCCCCGCTCGTCGTGGCCGTGGTGCTGGTCGGAACCCTGACGGTCGCCTCGATCCCCGTGCTCTTCGGCGTCAACGAGAGCCCCGACAACCAGACCGTCGACGACCGCCCGTACCTGGCGTCGTGGCTGGTGATCCTGGCGGTCACCGCGCTCGCCGTGGTGGTGGCCGGGGCGGTCCGGTCGGCGCGCTGGCGCCGGGCCGCGACGACGCACGGCTGAGACGACCCCGACGATGCTGGATCGGGGCACGTTCGTCGGGGCACCATGAGCGGGTGCGCACCGCCGTCCTGAGGTTCCCCGCCCTGCTCGCCCTGCTGCTGGTCACCGGGCTCGCCGCCTGCTCGCCCGCCCCGACCGACGCCCCCACGTTCCCCGGGCTGAGCGCGGACCAGCGCGTCGTCGACGAGACCGCGTCCTCCCTGACGCCGGCGCAGACCGAGGACCTCGAGCGCCGCCTCGCCGGGCTCGTCGGCGTCGGCGCCGACCCCGTGGTCCTGGTCCGCGCCCGGGACGCCGACCCCGACGAGACGCTCGACCAGGTCGAGGCGCTGCACCAGGCGTGGGTCGGGGCCACCGGAGCCGACCCGGGCACCGCGGTGGCGGTCCTCGTCAACCGCAACCCCGAGGACGAGGGTGACGCCCGCGCCGGCGTCCACGTCGGTCAGACGTACCAGGAGGGGAACGTGCCGTCGGGGGAGCAGGAGGCGATCGTCGAGGACGCACTGATCCCGCCGCTGCGCGGCGGCGACGTGCACGCCTCCCTCGTGGCGGGCATCGACCGGCTGACGTCCGACGTCCGCGACGGACCGCCCACCAACGCCTTCGAGGACTGGGCCGCCGGCGCTGCCGCGACGTGGGTGCCGTGGACGCTCCTGGCGCTCGCCGGGCTCGGCGCCGTCGTGGCGGCCCGGGCCTTCGGGCGGCGCTCCCGGCCGGACGGGCCGGACCTCGACCGGCCGGCTCCCAGCACGGTGCGGCCGGGCGACCTCCACCCCGCGGTGGGTGCGGCGCTCGCCACCGGGTCACCGCAGGCCTCGGCCGTGCCGGCCACCGTCCTGGGCCTGGCCGCCCGCGGCGCGCTGGACGTGGAGCAGGAGGGCGGCGAGACGCCCGACGACCACGAGGCTCGGCTGCGCCTGCTCGACCGCTCGATGGTCCGCGGCGGCGTGGACGCCGCGGTGTGGGACCAGCTGTCCGCCGCGGCCGACGACGGGGTCGTCGCCGGCGAGGCCCTGGGGGAGGTCGCCGCCGACACGGCGCCCACGAGGGAGGCGGTGCGCACCGAGCTGGCGCACCGCGGCTGGTGGGACGACGCAGCCCCCCGGGCTCACGTCGTCCTCGGCGCGGTGGGCGTCGCCGCGTTCGTCCTCGTCGTCGTGGGTGCGGTGATCGCGGCCGCCGGCGCTGAGCCGCTGGTCCTCGCCGGGCTGGTGCCCCTGGCGGCGCTCGGCGTCCTGGCCTTCGTGCTGCTCGCGCGCCATCCCCAGCTTTCCGGCGCCGGGCTCGCCGCCGCTCGGCCGTGGCGCGCCTACCGGGAGGGCCTCGAGGCGGCGGCGAAGGACGACGGGGTCCGCGTCGACCTCGACGCCGTGCTGCCCGACGTCGTCGCGATGAACCTCGGCGCGGCGTGGACGGACCGCCTCGAGGCGGCGACGGAGGACGGAGGGGTGCTGCGGGCGCTGTCGTCGTCGGGCGGGTCGTCGTCGGGCGGGGCGCCCGGCAGCCCGGGCGTCGTCCCGTGGGTGGTGTTCAGCGGCGCGTTCGCCTCCAGCGGCGGCGCCGGCACGGTCACCACCGTGAGCCCCGGCGGGGGAGGCGGCGCCGCCGGCAGCACGTGACGCCATCGCCCCGGAGGAGCGGTTCGTGCCCGGGCTCGGGCGAACCCGGGCGACGGCGATCCGGACCCGGACGGCTCGGCGCTCAGACGAACCCGGTGACGTCGCGGACGGTGTACGGCTCCTCCAGCGCGGCGACCTCATCCTCGGTCAGCCGCAGGTCCACCGCGGCCACGGCGTCGGTGACGTGCTGGCTCTTCGTCGCCCCGACGATCGGGGCGGTGACCACGCCGCGGCTCAGCACCCAGGCGAGCGCCACCTGCGCCATGGGGACGCCGCGGTCGCGCGCCACCCGCCCGACGGCCTCGACGATCTCGTGGTCGCGCGGCTGGTAGAGCGTCTTGCCGAACTCGTCCGTGCCGCTGCGCGTCGTCGCCTCGCCCCAGGGACGGGTCAGCGCGCCGCGCGCGAGCGGGCTCCACGGGATGACGCCCATCCCGGAGTCCGCGCAGGAGGGGAGCATCTCGCGCTCCTCCTCGCGCTGGAGCAGGTTGTCGTGGTCCTGCATGGAGACGAAGCGCGTCCAGCCGTTCACCGCCGCCACCTGCTGGGCCTTGGCGAGCTGCCACGTCCACATGCTCGAAGCCCCGAGGTAGCGGGCCTTGCCGGCCTTCACCACGTCGTGCAGGGCCTCCATCGTCTCCTCGACCGGGGTCGAGGGGTCCCAGCGGTGGACCTGGTGGAGGTCCACGTGGTCGGTCCTCAGGCGCCGCAGGCTCGCGTCGATCTGGGTCATGATCGCCCGGCGGGACAGCCCGGCGCCGTTCGGGCCGGGGCGCACCCGCTGGCAGACCTTGGTGGCGATCACCACGTCCTCGCGGCGGGCGAAGTCCTCCAGCGCCCGGCCGACGATCTCCTCGGAGGTGCCGTCGGAGTAGACGTCGGCGGTGTCGAAGAACGTGATGCCCGCCTCGAGGGCCTGTCGGATCAGCGGGCGGGACGTCTCCTCGTCGAGGGTCCACGCGTGGTTGCCCCGCTCCGGGGTGCCGAAGCTCATGCACCCCAGCACCACCCTCGAGACGTCGAGGCCGGTGGAGCCCAGCTTGGTGTGGTCCATGGGTCGGGTCTACCAGCGAGCCCCCGGCCCCGCGACGGCGGGACCGGGGGCTCGACGGCGTTCGCTACGGGAGCGACACCGTTCGCGAGGGGCGCGACGCCGTTCGCGCCGCGCGGTGCAGGTCAGCCGGCGACGCGGGTGACGGCGTCGCTCACGGACTCCTCGCCGCTGGTCAGCTCGAGGAGCAGCCCGGCGGAGGAGGGCGCCACGAGCAGGGCGGAGAGCACCGCGGCGACGTCCGCCCGCGGCACGCTGCCGAGGTCCACGCCGCCGTCCTTCGTCGAGGCCAGGGTGACCTTCCCGGTGGCGGCGTCGTCGGTGAGGCTGCCGGGACGCAGGATCGTCCACGCCAGGTCGCGACCGCGCAGGTCGTCCTCGGCGGCGAGCTTGGCCTTGAAGTAGGGGGCCATCTCGTCGGGAACCTGGGACGTGTCCGCGCCCTCCCGGGCCGTGTCGGTGCCCATCGAGGAGATCATGAGGTACTCGGGGACCTTGGCCGCGACGGCGGCGTCGGCCAGCTTGACGGCGCCGTGGTGGTCGACGGCCTCGGTGCGGCTCGGGTCGCCGCCGCCGGCGCCGGCGGCGAACACCACGGCATCGCAGGTGGTGATGGCGTCGGTGAGCTCGGGGACCTCGACGGTCTCGATGTCGAGGACCAGCGGCTGACCACCGTCGGCGAGGACGTCGTCGGTCTGCTCCTCCTTGCGGATGATGCCGACCACCTCGTGGTCGGCGGCGGACAGGTCGCGGACGAGGTGGCGGGCGACGTCCCCGTGGGCTCCGATGACGGCAATCTTCATGTCGTCCACTGTCCACCCCGCGTCGACCGCGCGCCACAGGGGGTGGGGCCTCCGGGACCTCCTCGCCGACTCGCAGATCGCTGCGGCGCCGCAAGATGCTGCACCCGTCACGCTGGGGCTCCCGTCCCGGGGGCTGGTGCAGCATTCTCCGGACGTGCAGCAATCCGTGGCTGGTGGCTGGTGGCGGGTGGCGGGTGGCGGGTGGCGGGTGGTGGCTGGCAGCCGACCCGGACCCCTCAGCCGGCGAGGCGGCGCAGGAAGTCCTCCGCCACGGGGACCGCCACCTCGCCGCCGGAGGATCCGTCCTCGACGATGACCGCGAACGCCACGTCCCCCTGGAAGCCCACTGTCCACGCGTGGGTCCTCAGCGGCTCGACGCTGCCGTGCTCGGCGGTGCCGGTCTTGGCGTGCACCGGGGCTCCCGGCACGTCGGACAGCGCCGCCGCCGTGCCCCCGGTCGCGACCCCGCGCATGAGCTGCGCGACGGTGGCCAGGCGCGCGGGGTCGGGGGAGGGGGCGTCGGCCGGGGCCGGCGGCGCCGGGTCGGTCACCAGCGTCGGCGGCGTCCAGGAGCCCCGGGCGATGGTCGAGACCGCGGCCGCCATGGCGGCAGGGCTGGCCACCACCCGCCCCTGCCCGAGGGTCGAGGCCGCGACCTCGTCCGGCGCGCCCGCGCGGGGCACGTCGCCGGTGAAGGCGTCCAGACCGAGCGACCAGTCACCGCCGAGCCCCACCGACGCGCCCGCGTCGGCCAGGTCGTCCATCGTGATCTCGCGGGAGAGCCCGACGAACGCGGTGTTGCAGGAGACGGCGAACGCCCTGGCGAAGGGCACCGTCCCGAACGACTCACCCTCGAAGTTGCGGAAAGAGCGCCCGTTGACGCTGATCGTCGGGGGGCAGCCCACCTGCTGCTGAGGGGTGAGGCCGCTGCCGAGGAGGGCGAGGGTCGAGACCGGCTTGAACGTCGAGCCCGGGGGATACCTGCCGGTCAGGGCGAGGTTCCCGCCGGCCGCGGGGGTGTTCGCCACCGCCAGCACACCACCGGTGGGGACGTCGACCGCCACGAGCGAGGAGTTCCCGTTGCCCGCACCCGCGGCGACGGCGGTGTCCAGCGCGCCCTGCGCGGCGTCCTGGACGCGCGGGTCCAGCGTGGTGGCGATCGGCTGCCCCGGCACGGGGGCCCGCTCCAGCAGGGTGACGGTGTCGCCGCCGGCTGGCACCCGGGAGACGACCAGCCCGGGCACACCGCCCAGGCGCTCGTCGTAGGCGCGCTGCAGGCCGGAGCGTCCGACGACGTCCTCGCCGGTGACGCGCCCGTCGGAGGCCTCGACGTCCTCCGCGGTGGCCGGGCCCACGGCGCCCAGCGTCGCCTGCGCGAACGTGCGCGAGGGGGCCAGCGCCAGCGTCGACTCCCGCAGGACGGTGCCGGCCAGCGGCTCGAGCTCGGCGGCGACCGCGGCGTAGTCGGCGCGGCGCAGGGTGATCACGGGCACGAAGGCGCTCGGGTCCGCGGCGGAGATGCGCTCGGCCAGCGCGGCGGCGTCGACGTCGAGGACGCGGGCCAGCTCGGAGGACAGCGCCGCCGGGTCCTGCGTCCGCGACGGCTGGACGCCCACGTCGACCACGGGGGTCTGCGTGACGACGTCCACCCCGCCGCGCCCGGTGATGTCGCCGCGCGGGGCGGGCACGCGCTCGTCGGCGAGGACGTCGCCGTCCCCCAGGCTGGGCTCGACCAGCGCCGGGTCCCACCGCGCCGCCCACCGCCCCGTGGGGTCGTCCGCCGACGCCGGGGCCAGGTCGGCCTCCACGGAGTAGGTCCACGCCGGCTCCAGCGGCCAGCTGACGTCGAGGGTGGCGCTCGCGGAGTCGTCGTCGCGCTCGACGTCGGCGACCTCGACGCTCGGTCGCAGCGGCGCCATGCCGGCGATGACCGCGGCGTGCTGCTCCTGGGCCTGCTCCTGGGACGGCGCGCCGTCGACGTCGAGCAGCGGCGTGGAGCCCAGCTCACCGCTGCTCAGGCCCTGCGCGAGCGCCACGGCGGCCGCGCGCGCCGCGTCGTCACGCTCGGCGGCCCCGGAGCGGACCGAGGCGACGACGAGCACGACCACGACGGCCACCGCCACGGCCGCCACGACGATGCTCACCCAGCGAGTTCGTCTGCTCACAGGTCAAGCCTAGGCGTCGGCCGGGCACGATCGGCCCTTCGCAGGTGACGCTCAGCCCTTCTTCCCGCTGGCTGGGACCACGTCGGGGATGATCCGCTGCTGGTCGAAGGGCGCGCGCTCGACGTCGTGGTCGATCGGAGCCCTGGGAGGCAGCTCCGGGGCCGGCGGGGTGAGGTCCTCGTAGGGCACCTGGGCGAGCAGGTGGTTCATGACGTTGAGACGCGCACGCTTCTTCACGTCGGCCTCCACCACCCACCACGGCGCCGCGTCGGTGTCGGTCGCGGCGAGCATCGCGTCCTTCGCCCGTGAGAACTCCACCCAGCGGTCCCGCGCCTCGAGGTCCATGGGGGAGAGCTTCCAGCGCTTCGCCGGGTCGGCCACCCTGGCCTGGAAACGCTTCTCCTGCTCGGTGTCGGAGACGGAGAACCAGTACTTGACCAGCGTGATGCCGGAGTCCACGAGCATCTGCTCGAACAGCGGGCAGTCGTGCATGAACTGCTCGTACTCCGCGTCGGTGCAGAACCCCATGACGCGCTCGACGCCGGCGCGGTTGTACCAGGAGCGGTCGAACAGCACTGTCTCGCCGGCGGCGGGCAGGTGGGCGACGTAGCGCTGGAAGTACCACTGGGTGCGCTCGCGCTCGGTGGGGGCCGCGAGGGCGACCACGCGGGTGGAGCGCGGGTTGAGGGGCTCGGTGATGCGCTTGATCGCCCCGCCCTTGCCGGCGGCGTCGCGGCCCTCGAAGATCACGACGACCTTCAGGCCCTTCGCGCGGATGAACTCCTGCTGGCGGACGAGCTCCAGCTCCAGGCGGGCGAGCTCCTTCTCGTAGTACTTCTTGCCCACCTTCCGGGCGGTCGTCGGTGACTGCTCGCTGGTTCCTGTGCGTGTGGCCATGGCTCACTCTGGCCGGTCGTGCGCCGGCCTGTCACACCCGGGCCTGTCACACCCGGGCCTGTCACACCCGGGTCAGCGCGCTGACCGCCGATGCTCCGCCTCGTGCCTCAGCTCGGTGACGCTGCGACGCTCCACGCGCACCCACCGCTGCCCCAGGCCGCCGACGGTCACCTCGTCCGCCTCCACGAGGGCGCCGGCGGCGTCGAAGGTCAGCACGGTCGCGCACAGCGGGACCGGCGGGTCGGCCTCGACGCCGCGGACGCCCGCGCCCCCGGTCGAGCCCTGGGTCAGGCGCAGCGTGGCGCCGTGGACGGCGGTGCGGCGGCGGTGGACGTGACCGTCGAGGACCAGGGGCACCTGCCCGTGCAGCCCTTCCCCGAGCGGTCGCCGGTGCACCGCGACGACGTGCACCGGCTCACCTCGCTCCGCGCTGGCACGCACCGTGGCGCTCAGCGCGGCGTCGGCCGCGGCGAACGCCTCCGCGAGCTCCCGCCGGCGGGCGGGCGGGCCGGAGCCGGCCTTGCGCCACGGGGTGAACTCCTCGTCGCCCATCCCCGCGACGCGCAGCCCCGCCACCTCGACGACCGCGCCGCCGTCGAGCACGGTGACGCCGGGAAGCCCGGTGAGGAAGGCCTGCGTGCGGTGGCTGTCGTGGTTGCCGCGCACCCACACGTAAGGCACCCCGAGGTCACCCACCCACGCGCCGAGCCGGTGCTCGGCGCCCAGGCCGTGGTCGGTGAGGTCGCCGGTGTCGAGCACCGCGTCGACGCCGCCGACGAGCGAGCGCACCAGGTCGGCGGCGAGGGGGTTGTCGTGGACGTCGGAGATCCACAGCAGCCGGGCGCCGGTGGTCTCCGAGGCAGGGAGGGGCACCCCGACGACGGCCGCGTGCACGCCGCGGGCGGTCGTGACGATGCGCACCACCTGGTCCCGGTAGGAGCGCCAGCGCGCCAGCAGACGGTCCCCACCCCTGCGCCGCCGCCCCGTCATGACCGCCACGGTAGGCCGGGCCTCGCGGCCCGAGGCCGGGGAGCGGGGGAGAGGATGGCGCGGTGCTCACCGTCGCCACGTACAACGTCAACGGCATCCGCGCCGCCCACCGCCGAGGCATGGCCCCCTGGCTGAGCGGGCGCCGGGCGCCGGGTGGCGGTCCGCTGGGCCCGCTCGACGTCCTGTGCCTGCAGGAGGTCCGCGCAGACGATCCGACGCTGCGCTCCCTGCTCGCCGACATGGGCTGGGGCGAGGCGCAGGTGGCGCACTCCGAGCCCACCGACCCCGGCACGAAGGGCCGCGCCGGCGTCGCAGTGGTCTCCGCGCACCCGGTCCTCGCCCAGCGGGACGCCGCCGGCGCCCGCCTGCCGGAGCGCTTCGCCGGCGCCGGCCGCTGGGTCGAGGCCGACGTCGAGGTGCCGGGCCTGGGGGTGATCACCGTGGTCAGCGCCTACGTCCCCACCGGCGGCGTCGGCACTCCGAAGCAGGACGAGAAGATGGCTTTCCTCGACGCCGTGGACCAGCGGATGGCCCACCTCTGCGCGGGGCCGGACGCCCTCGCCCTGGTCACCGGCGACGTCAACGTCTGCCACCGCGAGGCGGACCTCAAGAACTGGCGCGGGAACCGCGGCAAGGCCGGCTTCCTGCCGGAGGAGCGGGCACACCTGGACGCGTGGACGGGTGCCGGCTGGGTCGACGTCGTGCGGGCGCAGCACCCCGACGAGGACGGGCCGTACTCGTGGTGGTCGATGCGCGGGAAGGCCTTCGACACCGACACGGGCTGGCGCATCGACCTCCAGCTGGCCACCCCGGCGCTCGCCGCGCGAGCGCAGGCCGTCGGCGGCGCCGTCGTGGACCGCGCCGACAGCTGGGCCGAGCGGGTCAGCGACCACGCGCCGGTGGTCGTCGGCTACGCGAGCTGATCCACTGCATGTGCCGAGGGCGGGGTGCGGGTCTACCGTCGGAGCATGACGGTCGGGGGTGACGGCACGTCCGTGGTCGCGTTCGGCGGCGGGGCGGTGGTGGCCCGCCGGTCCTTCGAGCGCACCGCGGAGTCCGTCGGGAGCGCCCGGCTGCACCTCGAGGACGTCCTGGCTGACGAGGGCGTCGGCGACCGCGACGTCGTCGAGGCGGCGGTCCTCCTGGTCTCCGAGCTGGGCACCGACGCCCTGCAGCACGGCCGCTGGCCGGAGTTCTGGGTCACGGTGACGTTGAGCGTCTCGTGCGTGCAGGTGAGCGTCGAGACGGCGGCGGAGGACGTGGCGGTCGGCCCGGGGTCGCTCCCCGCATCCTCGGGGCACCGCCTGTCCGCCGCGCCGAGCGTGGGCGCCGCTCCGGGCGCGCCGCAGGCGCGCTCGCCCGGTGACGGCGCTCTGTCGAGGGCGCGGGTCCACGCGCTCGAGGACGCCGCGATGCCGGACATCGCGCCCCACTCGCGGACCATCGTCGAGATGGTGGCCGACAGCTGGGACATCCGCGTGGCGCCCCGCTCGCGGACCGCCTGGTTCCGCCTCTTCCGCTGAGCCTGCCCGGCCCGCACGGCTGGCAGGGCGGCCGTGGTGGTCCCCCCTGTTGTGGTGCAGGTCTCACCAGTGCCACGCTGGCGTGATGACCGCCACCCAGGAGGCCCCGTCCGCCGACACCCGCGGCACCTTCTTCGGGCATCCGCGGATGCTCGCGAACCTCTTCAGCGTCGAGCTGTGGGAGAGGTTCTCCTTCTACGGCATGCAGGGGATCCTGCTGTACTACATGTACTTCACGGTCGCTGACGGCGGCCTGCTGATCGACCAGGCCGTCGCCACCGGCCTCGTCGGCGCCTACGGCGGAGGGGTGTACCTCTCGACCATCCTCGGGGCGTGGCTGGCCGACCGGCTCCTCGGGTCGGAGCGGGTGCTGTTCTTCTCGGCCATCATGATCATGCTGGGCCACATCTCGCTGGCGGTGCTGCCCGGCACCATCGGCCTCGGCATCGGGCTGGTCCTCGTCGGCGTCGGGTCCGGGGGCCTGAAGGCCAACGCGACGTCGCTCGTCGGCACCCTCTACGCCGAGGGTGACGAGCGCCGTGACGCCGGGTTCTCGATCTTCTACATGGGCATCAACATCGGCGCGCTGATCGGCCCCCTCCTCACCGGCTGGCTGCAGGTGAGCTACGGCTTCCACGTCGGGTTCGGCGCCGCGGCCGTCGGCATGGCCATCGGGCTGACGCAGTACGCGCTCACGCGCAAGAACCTCCCGCCCGCGGCGCACGACGTCACCAACCCCCTGCCGAAGGCGCTGCTCACCCGCTGCGCGGGCATCGCGGCGCTCGCGCTGGGCGCCATCGCCCTCGTGCTCGTCACCGGCCTCGTCGACGCCGGCAACCTCGACACCGTCATGGCGGTCCTCGCCATCCTCGCGTCGATCGCCTACTTCACGGTCATCCTGCGCAGCTCGCGGATCGACGCCACCGAGCGCAGCCGCGTGCTCTCCTTCATCCCGCTCTACCTCGCGTCGGTGGCGTTCTGGGCGCTGTTCCAGCAGCAGTTCACCGTGGTCGCCATCTACTCCGAGCAGAGCCTGGACCGCACCATCCTCGGGTGGACCATGCCGCCGAGCTTCGTGCAGTCCATCAACCCGATCTTCATCATCGTCTTCGCCGGGGTCTTCGCGGCGGTGTGGACGAAGATGGGCTCGCGCCAGCCGAGCTCGCCGCTGAAGTTCGCCGCGGGCCTGGTGGTCATGGGGCTCGCCTTCCTCGCCTTCATCCCGTTCTCCGGTGGCGGCGCCAACAGCACCCCGCTGCTAGCGCTGGCCGGCATCCTCCTGCTCTTCACCCTCGCCGAGCTGTTCCTCTCCCCGATCGGGCTGTCGGTCACCACCAAGCTGGCGCCCGAGGCCTTCCGCACCCAGATGGTGGCGCTGTTCTTCCTCTCCATCTCGGTCGGCACCACGCTCGCCGGGATCCTCGCCGGGTACTACGACACCGACAACGAGGTGCCGTACTTCTCCTTCATCGGCATCACCGCCATCGTCCTGGGGCTGCTCCTCGGTCTGGCCACGCCGAAGGTGAAGTCGCTCATGGCCGGGGTGCGCTGACCGGCCCCGCCTGCGGAGCGCCGGCTCAGCGCAGGCGGTGGGCCGAGGCCGACGGGAGCGCCACGTAGAACGCCGGCTCGGGGTGCTCCGCGTCGGCCGCCGCCTCGCGCACGGCCTCCTGCACCGCCTCGACGTCGCCGGAGCGCACCAGGGCGATGGCCGAGCCGCCGAAGCCCCCGCCCGTCATCCGGGCTCCCAGCGCTCCCGCGGACAGCGCGGCGTCGACCGCCGAGTCCAGCTCGGGCGAGGAGATCTCGTAGTCGTCGCGCATCGAGGCGTGCGAGGCGGTGAGCACCGGGCCGACGGCGCCGACGTCCTCGAGGGCCCCGCTGCGCAGCAGGGCCACCACGCGCCGCACCCGTCGGGTCTCGGTCAGCACGTGGCGCACCCGCCGGCGGGTCACCTCGTCGTCGAGCCCGGCGAGGGTCTCCTCGTCGCGAGCGGCGCAGGCGTCGGCGCCCAGCGGACCAGCCTCACCGCCGGCGCCCACGTCGTCGCCGTCGCTCGGCTCGGCGAGCGAGGCGAGGTGCTCGACGCCGAGGACGCGCGCCGCCTCCTCGCAGGTGGCCCGGCGCTGGCCGTACTCCCCGCCGGCGTGGGAGTGCGTGGCCCGCGTGTCCATGACGAGGAGCGCCAGACCGGCTCGAGCGAGGTCGAAGGGCACCTGCTCCACGGTGGAGTCGTCGGTGTGCAGCAGCAGCGCGCTGCCCTCCTCCGCGCGCAGCGCGGCTGCCTGGTCCATCCCCCCCGTGGGCGCGCCGGCGACCTCGTTCTCCGCGCGCACGCAGCGCACGACCAGCTCGGCGCGGCCTTGGTCGTCGTGGGGCAGGTCGGCGAGGTCGGCCGCGGCGACCGCCACCGAGCACTCGAGGGCGGCGGAGCTCGAGAGGCCCGCGCCGATCGGCACGGTGGAGGCGAAGGCGGCGTCCATCCCGGTCGCCGCGGCGTCGAAGGGCGGACCGCCCTCGCGCAGCGCCCACAGCACGCCCGCCGGGTAGGCGGCCCAGCCCCGGGGCGAGCCGGGGCCCACCTCGGCCAGGGAGCCGGACCACCGGGCCTCCTCCTCGCCGAGGTCGGAGGTGGAGACCAGGTGGACCTCGTCGTCCTCGCGCCGGCGCAACGCCACCGTGGTCACCTGGGGCAGGGCGATGGGCAGGACCGGGCCGCCGTTGTAGTCCAGGTGCTCGCCGATGAGGTTCACCCGTCCCGGCGCCGCCCACACCCCTTCCGGCTCGCCGCCGAAGGCGTCGGTGAACGCGGCGACCAGGGTGTCGACGTCAGGCGTCTGCGACCCGCCCGCCCCCGCCGCTGCCTCGTGGCGGTCCGCACCGGTCACGACGCCACCGTCCGCAGCCGCTCGGCGATCGTCTCGGGGGTGGTGTCGTTGACCCACGCCCCCGCTCCGGACTCCGAGCCCGCGAGGTACTTGAGCTTGGCCGGCGAGCGCAGGACGGAGAACACCTGCAGGTGCAGGCGGCCGAGGTCACGGCCCTCGCCGACGGGGGCCTGGTGCCACGCGGAGATGTAGGGCAGCCGGTCCACCCCGTCGAAGTACCGGTCGAGGCGGCGCAACAGCTCGCGGTAGACCACCGCCAGCTCTGCGCGCTCGCCCTCGTCGAGGTCGGCGAGGTCGGCGACGTCGCGGTGCGGGGCCAGGTGCGCCTCCACCGGCCACCGGGCCGCGACGGGCACGTAGGCGGTCCAGCGCTCACCGGAGATCACGACCCGTGTCCCGGCGCGCCGCTCGGCGGCGAGCACGTCCGCCAGCAGCGAGCGCCCGGTCGCCGCCCGGTGGGCTGCGGCCTGGTGCAGCTGCTGCGCCAGGCGGGGGGCGGGCTCGGGGTAGGCGTAGATCTGGCCGTGCGGGTGGGCGAGGGTCACGCCGATCTCCTCGCCGCGGTTCTCGAAGGGGAACACGTGCCCCACCCCGGCCAGCGCCGACAGCTGGGCGGTGCGGTCGGCCCACGCCTCGACCACGGTGCGCACCCGGCTCACCGGCTGGGAGGCCAGGGACCCGTCGTGGTCGGCGGTGAACACCACGACCTCGCAGCGGCCCACGGCCGGTCGCTCGACGAACAGGTCCTCGCCGTCCACGGTGGTGGCGCCCTGCTCGGCGAGGGCGGTCCCGGCGCCGGAGTAGGAGGGGACGCGGTTGCCGAACACGGCGACGGCGTCGGCGTCGGCGGGGATCTCGCTCGGCGGTCCGCCCGGCGCGGTGGGGCACAGCGGGCACTGGTCGGCCGGGGGCTTGTAGGTGCGGTCCATGCGGTGCGCCGCCAGGGCGACCCACTCGCCGGTCAGCACGTCGAAGCGCATGGTCGAGGTGGTGGCGACGGGGGGCAGGTCACGGGAGTCGACGAGCTCACGGGTCGCCGACCCGTCGGCGAACCCGGGGGAGTCGTCGTAGTACACGAGCTCGCGGCCGTCCGCCAGCTCGGTCTCGGTGCGGCGCACGCCAGCGCGGGCGAGCGAGGCGGTCTGGTCGCGGGTGTCCACGGCGTGTCCTCGAGGTCGGTGCCAGCTGCAGCGCTGACGCGGACTGTGACCGTAGCCCAGCACGCCGCGCCGTCACCGCGCCGCGGCGGGCGCCGGCTCGAGAGCCCCGGGAGCCACCGCGCCCCGGCACCTGACCAGGCCCGAGCTGATCAGGTGGTTTGATGCTGCACGTGTCCTCAGCTCCCCCACCCCCCGCGGCGGACCGGCAGGCACCTGCGGTCCGCCGCCCCCGCCTGCTGTCCGGGATGCAGCCGACCGCTGACTCCCTGCACCTCGGCAACTACCTCGGAGCGCTGCGGCACTGGGTGGGGCTGCAGGACGGCGCCGACGCCACGTGGTTCGTCGCCGACCTCCACGCGTTGACCGTCGGCCAGGACGCGGCGACGTTGCGTGATCGAACGCGACGGGTGCTCGCGCAGTACCTGGCGGCGGGGATCGACCCGGAGCGCTCCACCGTCTTCGTCCAGTCGCACGTGCCCGAGCACGCCCAGCTGTCCTGGGTGCTCCAGTGCCTCACCGGGTTCGGCGAGGCCTCGCGGATGACCCAGTTCAAGGACAAGGCCTCGCGCGAGGGCGACGGCTCCGGCAGCGTCGG
>JARIBR010000275.1 GCA_029258695.1 Quadrisphaera sp. | reverse complement strand
GCACGGCGCAGGAGGACGCGGCGCCCTGGCTGCGCATCGTGTGGGCCGCGGTCACCGGCCTGCTGACCATCGCGGTGCTCGCCGTCGGCGGGATCTACGCGCTGCAGAACGCCACGGTCATCTTCGGGCTGCCGTTCTCCTTCGTCGTCATCCTCGTCATGGTCGGGTTGTTCAAGGCGCTGCGCGTGGAGGGCCGGCGCGCGGACTCCGGGGCGAACGCCCTCCCGATGGCGCTGTCCGCCCGGAACGGCGAGAGCGGGGAGGCGGGGCGCGGTCCCTCGTGGAAGGCCCGCCTGGCGCGCGCGGTGAAGTTCGTGGACACCGACGAGGCGACCCGCTATCTCGAGTCGGTCGTCGCGCCGGCGCTGTCCGACGTCGCCTCGGAGCTCCGGTCCGCGTCGGTGCCCGCCGAGGTGTCCTCCGGGACGGGCGAGGCGGCGGACGAGACCGAGGGCGGGGGGCTGCCCTGGGTGCAGGTCGCCACCACCGGCGAGGACCCGTTCGTCTACCGGGTGCAGATCTGCGCGTCCCCGGTCCCCACCTACGGCGGACGCATCGTGGGCGACCGCGACCGCTACGCCCGGCTCGAGGTGTACACCGTCAACGGTGGCCAGAACTACGACGTCATGGGGTACTCGGAGGCCCAGATCATCGACGACTGCCTCGACCAGTACGAGCACTACCTGGAGTTCCTGCGGCTGGCGTGAGCGGCCGCCGTCACCGCCCGGCGAACGACCTCGCCAGCTCCTCGAGCCCGCTCACGGTCCGTCCGGGCTCCCGGAAGGCCGTCGGTCCGAGGTCACCAGCGCCGGACCGGTCCACGAGGACGGTGCGCAGCCCCGCCCACGCAGCGCCGTCGACGTCCCAGCGGTGCGCCGCGACGAGCACGGCGTCGTGCGGCTCGACCCCCATCGCCGCGCACGCGCCGCGGTAGGTGCCCGGCGCGGGCTTCCACGCCCCCTCGCCGAAGGACTCGACGGAGAGCACCGCCTCGAGGTGGCTCCGCACCCCACCGCGCTCCAGCAGGGACGAGGCGAGCGCGGCCGAACCGTTCGTCAGCGCCGCCACCCGGACGCCCGTGGCGGCGAGCGCCTCCAGGCCGACGGCCACGTCGGGGTGCAGCGGCAGCCTCCCGAGGGCCCCGGCCAGGGCCGCGACGGCGTCGTCCAGCCGGCCCGGGGGCACGTGGCTGCTCAGCGCGGACCGTGCTGCGGCCCGCGCGACGTCGGAGAACGGGGCGGGGTGCCCGGCGGCGGTCAGCGCGAACCCGTCACGCAGCACGGCGGCGAACCACGTCGGCCCGACGTGAGGTGGTGCTCCGAGCCCCTCGAGGACGCCGGCGAGGGCGGCCGTGTCCGAGAGCGTCTCGTTGACGTCGAGCAACAGCAGGGCGGGGAGCGGCAGCGAAGGACCCATGGCGCCCAGCATGCCGCGCGCGAGCGCCCCCCGCCCCGGCGTCCTCACGGCGACCGTAGGCTCGCTGCCGTTCGTCCGCTGAGCCAGACCGAGCAGGGGAGCACCACCGTGACCGCACAGACCGAGCAGACCACGCCGGCGTGGCCGGCGCTGCGCGTCGACGACTGGACCGCGACGCGCGAGACGCTGCACATGTGGCTGCAGATCGTCGGCAAGATCCGCATGGCGCACGCGCCGCTGGTCAACCACTGGTGGCAGGTGACCCTGTACGTCAGCCCGCGTGGCCTCACGACGTCGTCGATCCCGTACGGCACGCGCACCTTCGACATCGAGCTGGACTTCATCGACCACCGGCTGCGCCTCCGCACCAGCGACGGCGGTACGCGGGAGGTCGCGCTGAAGACCAAGTCCGTCGCGACGTTCTACGGCGAGGTCATGGGTGCGCTGGACGCCCTCGACCTGCAGACGCAGATCCAGGCCCGGCCCAACGAGGTCGACCCGTCCATCCCGTTCGCTCAGGACGAGGAGCACGCCACCTACGACGCGGAGGCCGCGCACCTGTTCTGGCGCCAGCTGGTCCAGGGCGACCGCGTGATCCACGACTTCCGCTCCCACTTCCTCGGCAAGGTCAGCCCGGTGCACTTCTTCTGGGGCTCCATGGACCTGGCGTGCACCCGCTTCTCCGGCCGCACGGCCCCCACGCACCCCGGCGGCGCGCCGAACTGCGGCGACTGGGTCATGGAGGAGGGGTACTCCCACGAGCTGAGCAGCTGTGGCTTCTGGGCCGGCGGCGGCGACGAGGGCGCGTTCTACTCCTACGCCTATCCCGGGCCGGACGGCTTCGCCGACTACCCGGTGGGCCCCGCCGAGGCCTTCTTCAGCGAGGAGTTCGGCCAGTTCCTGCTGCCCTACGAGGCGGTGCGTACCGCAGCCGACCCCGACCGGGCGCTCATGGAGTTCCTGCAGACCACCTACGACGCCGCCGCCGAGCGTGGCTCCTGGGACCGCGCTGCGCTCGAGGACGACCCGAGCCGCTGGGACCACCGCCGCTGACGCAGGACCCTGCGCCGGACCGGCGCCTCGGGTCGCGCGGAGCGGTGCGCGCCCCGGCGCTGGCCGGGCGACGCTGGGCCGGGGGTGACGGCGACCTCCCGCTGCCGCTGCGCCTGTCCGGCGTCGGGGCTCCGCTGCGCGGGCGCGTGGTGGTGCTGCACTTCTTCACCGCGGGCTGCGTCAGCTGCGTCCACGCCCACGACGAGCTGCAGGAGCTGGTCACGGCGCACCCGGACGTCGTCCTGCTCGGGGTGCACAGCCCGAAGTTCCCGCACGAGGCCACGCGGGCCGGGCTGGACGCGGCGCTGGCGCGCGCCGACCTCGGCCACCTCGTGCTCGACGACGCCGACCACGAGACCTGGTCGGCGTACGCGGCGGGGGCGTGGCCGACGATCGTGGTCGTCGACGCCGGCGGTTACGTGGCACAGACCTTCGTCGGGGAGGGCCACCTGGCGGAGATGACGGCGCTCGTCGGAGAGCTGCTCGACGACTCGGGTGCCGCCCCGGCCGCTGCAGCGCGGCCGGCGCGGCGGCCCGGCGCGGCCCCTCCTCGCGGACCCGCCTCCGCTCTCGGGGCGGTCCCAGCTTTCGACCCGGCGCTGAGCAGCCCGTCCGCGGGGCTCGTGCTGCCCGACGGGCGCGTGGTCGTCGCCGACGCCGGGCACCACCGCCTCGTCGTGCGCGGCGCGGGGTCGGGCGCCGACCCCGACGCCCAGCCCGTGGCGGTGGTCCCCGGCATGAGCGCCCCGGCGGGCATGGCGCTGCTGCCCCCCGACGTCGCCGCCCGCGTGGGGTGGGACCTCGCGGTGGCCGATCCGGGCGCCCACCGCGTCCTCGGGGTGAGCCTGGCGGACGGATCGGTGCGCACCGTCGCCGGGACCGGGGAGCCGCTGCGCCCCGACGCCCCGCAGCACGAGCGCGGCGGCCGCGCGCTCTCCTCGGCGCTGTCGAGCCCGATGGCCCTCGCCTGGTCCGCGGGCGTGCTCGTCGTCGCGATGAGCGGTGTCCACCAGCTCTGGGCGCTGCGCCTCGCGACCGACCCGGCCGACGCACGCCTGAGCGTGATCGCGGGCAGCGGCGCCGAGGGACTCCTCGACGGGGTGGGCGGCGGGGCGATGCTCGCGCAGCCCAGCGCCCTCGCGGCCTGCGATGCGGTGACGGGGTCCGGTGGTGACGGGGTCTGGTTCGTCGACGCGGAGAGCTCGTCGCTGCGCCGCGCCCGTCCGCCGGTGAGCGGCGCGGCCGACGCCGTGGGTGGCGCTGCCGGGGGAGAGGCGTGGGAGGTCACGACGGTGGTGGGGACCGGGGTCTACGCCTTCGGCCACGCCGACGGACCGGTGGGCTCGGCGTCGATGCAGCACCCGCTCGGGGTGACGCTCGCCCCCGACGGTTCGGTGCTGGTCGCCGACACCTACAACGGTGCGGTGCGGCGGGTCGACGTCGAGGCGGGTCGCGAGGCCACCGTCACCACCGTCGTGGACGGCCTCGCCGAGCCGGTCGCCGTGGTGCCGCTGGTCCGCGCTGGCGAGGCAGGCGAGGCAGGCGAGGGGGCCGGGCCGGCCGGGCCGGGCGGCTCGCTCCCGGCGGCAGGCGATCACGAGCTGCTGGTGGTGGAGTCAGCGGCCCACCGGCTGAGCACGCTCACCCTCGGCGCGGCGCGCGTGCTGCTCGCCGGAGCGGTCGACGTCACCGTGCGCGTCGCCGCGCCGGCCGGGCAGCACCTCGACGGCGCGGACGGCCCACCGGTCCGGATCACCGTCTCGTCGTCGGCGCCCCTGCTCCTCGACGAGGGCGGACCGGCCCGCTCGGCTGACGGCGTGACGTGGACCGCGTCGACCACGCTGGCAGCCGGGTCGGGCGTCCTGGCCGTCACCGCGGTGGCGCTCACCTGCGACGACGACGGGCCGGGGCTCACCGGTGGGGCGTGCCGTCGTCACCAGCGGTCCTGGCGGGTCCCGGTGGACGTCAGGGCCGACGCAGGCCGCGCGCCGCGGGTGGTGGACCTCGACGTCAGGCTCGACGACGGGCACCCCTGACCGGCTGCGGTCCCGCTGGCTCTCGACGCAGATCACCCAGGCGTGCGCGTCGTCTGCCGACGGTGGAGCATGGGGACGCAGGGTCATGGTGAGAGATGCTCGCCGACCCGGGCCGCCGGGGACGCCGCGGCGGCCGGCCCTACGAGAGGACTCCACCGATGAGCGACCAGCGCGGTTCGACCACCCCCGCGACGACGACGTTCGACTCCGGCATCCCGGCCCCGGACGAGGACCACTCCCTCACCGTGGGGACGGACGGCCCGATCGCCCTGCACGACGCGTACGTGGTGCAGAAGATGCAGCAGTTCAACCGCGAGCGCGTCCCCGAGCGCGTGGTGCACGCCAAGGGCGCCGGGGCGCACGGGTACTTCGAGGTGACGCACGACATCACCCGGTACACGAGGGCGGCGCTGTTCTCGGAGGTGGGGAAGCGCACCGAGGTCTTCGCCCGCTTCTCCCAGGTGGCGGGCGAGCAGGGCTACCCCGACACGGTGCGCGACCCCCGCGGGTTCTCGGTCAAGTTCTATACCGAGGACGGCAACTGGGACCTCGTCGGCAACAACACCCCCGTGTTCTTCATGCGTGACCCGGCGAAGTTCCAGCACTTCATCCGCTCCCAGAAGCGCCTGCCGGACTCGGGCCTGCGCAGCAACGACATGCAGTGGGACTTCTGGACGGGCTCCCCGGAGAGCGCCCACCAGGTGATGATCCTCATGTCCGACCACGGCACCCCCGCCAGCTACGCGACGATGAACGGCTACGGCAGCCACACGTTCTCGATGGAGGACGTCGCGGGGGGGAAGGTGTGGGTGAAGTACCACTTCCACGCCGACGGCGGGCAGCACGACTTCACCGACGAGGAGGCCGGTGCCCACGCCGGCCCGGACCCGGACTACCTGCGTCGTGACCTGCGCGACCGGATCGCGACGGGCGACCTGCCCTCGTGGACCCTGAAGATCCAGGTGATGCCCTTCGAGGACGCCGCCGACTACCGCTTCAACCCCTTCGACGTCACCAAGGTGTGGCCGCACGCGGACTACCCGCTGATCGAGGTGGGGCGCATGGTCCTGGACCGCAACCCCGACAACTTCTTCGCCGAGGTGGAGCAGAGCGCGTTCAGCCCCTCGAACCTCGTGCCGGGCCTGGGGCTCAGCCCGGACAAGATGCTGCAGGGGCGGATCTTCAGCTACCACGACACCCACCTGCACCGGATCGGGACGAACTACCAGCAGCTGCCCGTCAACGCGCCGAAGGTGCCCGTGCACAGCTACAACCAGGACGGCGCCATGCGGTACGTCCACAGCAACGGCCAGCCGGTGTACTGGCCCAACTCCTACGGCGGGCCGGTCTCCGACACCGAGCGCGGACACGACCTCACGTGGTCCACCCGCGGCGGTGAGACCGGCCGGTACGCCTACACCGCCCACGCGCAGGACGACGACTTCGGCCAGGCCGGGACGCTGTACCGCGAGGTGCTGAGCGATGAGGGGCGCGAGCACGCGGTGACCAACATCGTCGGGCACGTCGGTGACGGCGTGAGCCCGACGATCCAGCGGCGCGCGGTGGACTACCTCACGAAGATCGACGCCGGGCTGGGCGCCGCGGTGGCGAAGGGCCTGGGGATCGACGACGGCGGCGACCCCGCGGGCGCCGACGCGCCCGAGCCGTTCGGCCAGGCCGCGGGCCAGCGCCCCGCCGCCGGCCAGCGTCAGCCAGAGGCCGCCGCGCGCGCCTGAGCGGCGGCGTCGCCGCCCTCCATGAGCCGAAAGTGACGCTAACAGCACTCCGAGTAGCCATGTGGGGGCATGCTGGCTCTCGACGTGCCCGCGCCGCGGGCCTCGAGAGGAGCACCATGGGACTCGGAACCGGCATCGCCCTGCTCGTCGTCGGGGGGATCCTGTCCTTCGGCATCAGCAACGACTTCGTGCCGGCGATCAACCTGCCGGTCATCGGCTACATCCTCATGGCCGCCGGGGCGCTGACGATCATCCTCGTGCTGGTCTCCCAGCAGCGGGACGCCGGCGGCGGCGTCGCCGAGCGCCGCGACCGCCCGGGGCAGCCCCCGCGCCAGTACTGACGGCTCTGCCGGACCGCCCGCGTCCTTCGTGCGCGGGACGGCGGGGCGGCGGGGCCGCTCAGCAGCGGATGACGTCCACGTCGACGTCGTCGCCGAGGAAGGAGCGCATCCCGGCGACGCCGAGCGCCTCGCCGAGCGGCTCCGGGTAGCCCCAGGCGGCGTCGACCGCCACGGTGGAGCCCACGGTGACCGACCAGTACGACGCGATGCCCTTGTACGGGCAGAGCGTCCGCGTGAGCGAGGCGCGCAGGAGCTCCGGCGCCACGTCGGCGAGGGGCAGGTAGTAGCGGGTCGGCAGGGAGGTCTCGAAGAGCTTCGTCGGACGGTGGCTCTCGGCGACCACCCGGCCGCCGACGCGCACCACCACGTGGTCGCTGCTGCGGCGGGTGTCGACGCGGTGGTAGGGGTCGCGCGGGTGGCCGAGCACCTCCTCGTCCTCCTCGAGCCAGCGGTCCAGCGCCGCGAAGTCGACGGTGACGAGACCGCCCACGTCGCACGCGGTGCGCGAGGACATGACGACGTCGCGGGCCACGTCCTCGACGACGCGCTCCCCGAGACGCAGGTCCCACCGACGCTCCAGGCCCATCGATCCCTCGACGGTGCGGTCGGTCGGGATGAGCAAACCGCCGCGCAGGTCGCCGACGGGGAACCACCACCGCGGCAGGTCGTCCTGGGTGTGGAGCAGGCGGGGCGCGCGGGAGTCGACGACGGTCTCGCCGCCGAACGTCCCACGGACCCGGCGGTCGAGGACCTCCAGGTAGGAGCACGCGTCGTCGATGGAGGTGCCACGGGCGAACAGCCCCGCAGCGTCGGGGGAGAGCGGGCCGGAGCCCAGCGTCAAGGACATCATCGGCCTCTTCGGTGGTGCTGGGGATCAGCCACGACGTGACTGACGTGGAGCGGGCGACGGGAATCGAACCCGCACCATCAGCTTGGGAAGCTGAAGTTCTACCATTGAACTACGCCCGCGAGCCCGGTGATCTTCGTGCCCGGCCCGGGCATCCCCCGGACGGAGCACCCGGAACCGGCTGCGAAGCAACACTGTAGCGCCCGCTCGCGGGGCGCCGAGAACGGCTAGCCTTCCGGCCGTGCTGCTCTCCGACCGCGACATCCGCGCCGAGATCGACGCGGGGCGCGTGGTGCTCGACCCGTGCGACCCCGCGATGGTCCAGCCGTCCAGCGTGGACGTACGCGTGGACCGGTTCTTCCGGCTCTTCGACAACCACAAGTACCCGGTCATCGACCCCCGCGCCGACCAGCCGGACCTCACCCGCCTCGTCGAGGTGCCGCCCGGGGAGTCGTTCGTGCTCCACCCCGGTGAGTTCGTCCTCGGCGCCACCTACGAGCAGGTCACGCTCCCCGACGACCTGGCCGCCCGCCTCGAGGGCAAGTCGAGCCTGGGACGCCTGGGGCTGCTGACCCACTCGACCGCCGGGTTCATCGACCCCGGGTTCTCCGGCCACGTCACCCTCGAGCTGTCCAACACCGCGACGCTGCCGATCGTCCTGTGGCCCGGGATGAAGATCGGCCAGCTGTGCTTCTTCCGGCTCTCCTCCCCGGCCGAGCACCCCTACGGCAGCGGTGCGGTGGGCAGCCGCTACCAGGGGCAGCGCGGGCCCACGGCCTCGCGCTCGCACGTCGGCTTCCACCTCACGGAGGTGCGGTGACCCAGCGCCTGCACGGGCGGGCCCGCGGCGCCGAGCTCGCCGACCAGCACCTCCTGCTCCTGCCCGACGAGACGCTCGAGGGTGACGTCACCTCCCTGGTCGTGGCCAAGCACCCCGGCGCCGCGGTGCACGCCGGCGCCGAGCTGAGGATCGGGCGTCACGCGGCGCTGCACGGGCCCTTCCACCTGGACGCCGGTGCGGCGGCCGGGGCCCAGGTGCCGTCGCCGTGGCGCCTGGCATGGGCCCTGGAGAGCCCGGTGGAGCGCGACGAGGCGCCGCTGCCCGGCCTCAGCGACCGCGACGGGCTGACGCGGGCCTTCCCGCAGGGGCTGCCGGTCTCTGGTGAGCGTCGAGCCCTGGACCTGCTGCTGGCCCTCGCTCGCCGGCTGCACGGGGCGGTGCGCTGCGCCGGGCGCGGGACGCTGCTGCGCCCCGACCCGCTGGCCTGGCCGGGGCTGGACGTCCGCACCGCCACGCCGGTGGACGCTCCTGCTGCGTCCGCGCTGCTGCGCCCGGCCTGCGCTGGCCTCGAGCCGGCCGCGGAGCAGGTGCTGCTGGCCCCCCTCGCCGGTGGGTGCCTCGAGGTGGTCCTCGAGGCCGACGACGGGCTCGGCAGCGGCGGGTCCACCGCGGCGCTGCGGTGGTGGCCGGACGACCCCGAGCAGGCCGAGGCGGAACGGCCCACGCTCACCCACCGGCAGCAGCGGGCGGCCGCGGTGGTCACGATGTCGGTCATGGCGCGCCACCTGCTCGACGCCTGCGGCGGCTCGGTCGTCGACGTCGGCGGTCTCCCCGTGCGCGACCTCGGCTGAGCGCAGCGCCGCCCGCGTCGTCCGCTGACTCCCCGCGCGGCCCGCGAGCGCCGGGGCCGAGGGCGAGTCCTCAGAAGAGCGTGACGAACCACCGCAGCGCGCTGAGCACCACGGGGGAGACCGACAGCAGCAGCCCGAGCACCACCACGACGGCCAGCAGCCGTGCCAGGGGAGAGGGGCCGCCGCCGGCCGGCGCGCGCAGGGACCGCAGGACCATGGACCGAGCATGACAGCAGCGGCGCTCCGCACGCGGCGCCACCCGCCCGGTGGCAGGCTGCGGCGATGAGCGCCGGCTACCTCGCTGTCCCCGTCCCCACCGCCGAGCGCCCCGGGCCGTGGCCCGGCGTGGTGCTCGTCCACGACGTCTTCGGGATGAGCGACGACATGAGGGAGCAGGCCGACTGGCTCGCCGCCGCGGGATACCTCACCGTCATCCCCGACCTGTACGCGAAGGACGGCCAGACCCAGGGCTGGGGCCGCGTGCGCTGCGTCGCCGGGGCGTTCCGCGCGATGCGCTCCGGGCGCGGCCCGGCCTACGACGAGCTGGAGACCGCCCGCACCGACCTGGCCGCGCGCGAGGACTGCACCGGGGCGGTCGGCGCCATCGGCTACTGCATGGGCGGCGGCTTCGCGCTCATGCTGGCCCCGCGACCCGGGTGGTCGGCGGCGAGCGTCAACTACGGGCCCCTGCCCGAGGACCTCGAGGCGCTGCAGGGGGCCTGCCCGGTCGTCGCGAGCTACGGCGCGAAGGACACCACGCTGCAGGGCGCCGCGGAGGAGGTCGCCGGAGCGCTCGAGGCCGGGGGCGTGCCCCACGACGTGAAGGAGTACGCCAGCGCCCGCCACGGCTTCCTCAACCGGCACGCGGTGACCTCACCGCTGGCGCCCGTGATGAAGGTCATGGGGGTCGGGTACGACCACGAGGCCGCCGCCGATGCGAAGAGGCGCATCCTCGCGTTCTTCGACACCCACCTGCGCGCCCCGCAGCCTTCCACCGCTGCGCCTGGTGGAGCAGCACCGGTCGGCTGAGGGCGGGAGCGACCGCGGTCAGTCCTCGAGCTTCTTCGGCAGGTGCCCGGCCGACCTCTGGTAGAAGCGAGCCGCCTGGCGGCTGACCACCATGATGGCCACCGCGCTCAGTGCGCCCGAGAAGGCGTTGAAGGCCACGGCCTCGCCCCATGAGGTGGTCGAGCTGGCGGGGTTGACCGGGGGCGTCCGACCGGTGACGGCCTTCCACGACGTGTCCGTGAGGCCCTTCGTCACCTTGCGGCTGAGCACCTTCGTCGCCAAGTTCATCAGCGTCCACACCAGAGCACCCACGTCGAACCTCCATCGTCGTCAGCCACCGGCGTCCGCCGGGTCGCGTGGCGCCCAGTGTGGCAGGCACCCCGAGGCGCGCTACGCTTGACGGGAACGACAGGGGAGCTGGAGGCCGAGAGGTCTCGCAGCTGAGAGTGCGGGAGACCGCAGACCCTCGAACCTGAACCGGTTAGCACCGGCGGAGGGAGTCGGGCTCGTCGCAGACCGCGCCGACCAGCAGGGTGCTGGCCGGGTGTCTGCGTCCCCCTCCTCGCAGACGACGCAGGAGGATCCATGACCACCACGAACGCCTCGTCCACCAGCAGCCAGAACCCTGGCGACCGTTCCCGCGGAGCGCCGCCGCCCCGCGGCGGGCGTCGTTGGCGCCCCGTCGACATCGTCGTCGCCTCCGTCCTCGGCGTCGCCGGCGGCCTGCTGTTCATCCTGTGGAACATCGCCGGTGAGCCGCTGCGCGCCGCGCTCGGCTTCTACCCGCCGCTCGGGGCGCTGACCTACGGCTTCTGGCTGCTTCCCGGTGTCCTCGCCGGCATCGTGATCCGCAAGCCCGGCGCCGCGCTCTACGGGGAGGTCCTGGCGTCGGTCGTCAGCATGCTCGTCGGCAACCAGTGGGGCTTCGGGACGCTGGGCTCGGGGATCGTCCAGGGCCTCGGCGCCGAGCTGGTGTTCGCCCTGCTGCTCTACCGCCGGTGGGGCCTGGGCGCCGCGCTCGGCGCTGGGCTCGGTGCCGGGCTCGGAGAGGGGGTCTACGAGACGATCCTCTACAACGCCGCGCTCGCCCCGACCACCCAGCTGCTCTACGTCGCGGCCTGCATGGTCTCCGGCGCAGTCCTCGCCGGCGGTGGGGCCTGGCTGGTCCTGCGGGGCCTGCGCTCCTCCGGCGCGCTGTCGGCGCTGGCCTCCGGGCGCAGCGACCGGCGCGTCTGAGCCGTCCGTGAGCCGTCCGTGAGCCGTCCGTGAGCCGTCCGTGAGCCGTTCGTGAGCGTGGTCGCGCGCGGCTTCGGCTGGCGCTGGAACGGCCGCCAGGCGTGGGCGGTCCGCGGGCTGGACCTCGAGGTCGCCGACGGGGAGCGCGTGCTGCTGCTCGGACCGTCGGGCGCGGGGAAGTCCACGCTCCTCACCGCTGTCGCCGGGGTCCTCGACGGCTCCGACGGCGGCACCGGGGACGTCGAGGGCACGCTGGAGGTCGACGGCGTCGACGCCCACGCCGCACGCCTGGCCGCCCTGGAGGGCAGCGCCGGCCACGCCCGCAGCGGCCTGCTCCTCCAGGACCCCCAGGCGCAGACGGTCCTGGCGCGCTGCGGTGACGACGTCGCGTTCGGCCTGGAGAACCACTGCGTCCCCCGTGAGGACATCTGGCCGCGGGTGGACGTGGCCCTCGACCAGGTGGGGCTGCCGGTCGACCGGGCCCGACCCACCGCGCACCTGTCCGGCGGGCAGCGCCAGCGCCTCGCGCTCGCCGGGGTGCTGGCGCTGCGCCCGGCGACGCTGCTGCTCGACGAGCCGACGGCCATGCTCGACCCCGGCGGCGCCGCCCGCCTCGCGGAGGTCGTGGACGAGCGCCTGCGCGCCACGGGGGCCGGGTGCCTCGTGGTGGAGCACCGGGTGTCGCTGTGGCTGGACGTCGTGGACCGGGTGGTGGTGCTCGACCGTGGCGGGGGGGTGGCCGCCGACGGTGCGCCCCGCGAGGTCATCGCCGCCCGCGGGGAGGACCTGGCCGCCGCCGGCGTGTGGGTCCCGGGGCTGACGCCGCGCGCCCTGCGGACCCCCGGGGCGACCCACTCTGCTGGCTCCGCCCCCGCACCTGCCGCCCCCGCACCTGCTACCCCCGCACCTGCCGCCCCCGCCGATGGCCCGGTGATCATGGGCGATCACCCCCTTTCGGAGCCCGGAAAGGGTGGATCGCCCATGATCACCGGGAGGGGAGCGGCGGGAAGGGGGGGATCCGCCATGATCACCGCGGGGGCGCGGCGCGACCCGGCACCGGGGCGCGACGGGCAGGTCCTCCTCACCCTGGCGGGGGTGAGCGCCGGGCACCGCTCCGGCGGCGACGTCCTGACCGGGGTGGACGTCAGCGTCCGCGCGGGCCGCGGCGTCGCCGTCCGGGGCCCGAACGGCGCGGGGAAGTCCACCCTGGCCCTCGTCATCGCCGGGCTCACCGCCCCGTCGGCCGGCACCGTCACGGCCGGTCCTGCGCTGCGCTCCCTGGTCGACGACGGCGCCGGGAGCCAGCCCGTCCGGTGGCGCCCCCGCCAGCTCGTGGCCCGCATCGGCTCGGTCTTCCAGGACCCCCGCCACCAGTTCGTCGCCCGCACCGTGGCCGACGAGCTGGCCGTCGGCCCGAGGCGGCTGGGGCTGGGCGAGGACGGCCCCGACGGGGTGGTCGCCCGCGTCGAGGAGCTGCTCGAGCACCTGCGCCTGGCACGTCTGGCTCGGGCCAACCCCTTCACGCTCTCCGGTGGCGAGCAGCGCCGGCTCTCGGTGGGGACGGCCCTGGCGACCCGCCCGGCGGTCCTCGTCCTCGACGAGCCCACCTTCGGGCAGGACGCCGCCACGTGGGCCGAGCTGGCCGAGCTGCTGCGGGGCGCGATCGCCGGCGGCACCGCCGTGGTCGCCGCCACGCACGACGACGACCTCACGGCAGCCATCGCCGACGAGACGTGGCACGTCGACGGCGGGCGTCTCACGGTGGCGTCCGCCCCGGGCGCGTCGTCCGCCCCGACCGCGCCGTCCGTCGCCTCGCCGCAGGACGCGCCGTGAGCCTCCTCGCGCCGGACACGGCGTCGCTGCGCCCCACCGTGGTCAGCCGCGCCAACCCCGCGGCGAAGCTCGCCGCCGCCTTCGCCATCACCGTGGTGCTGCTGCTCAGCGTCGACGTCGTCACCGCCGGGACCGCGGTGGCCCTCGAGCTGATCGTCCTGCCGTGGTGCGGGGTCGCGCTGCCCGCGCTGGCCCGGCGCCTGGCCATCGTGGCGCTCGCCGCCGTCCTCGCGTCGGTCTCGACGGCCTTCTTCGCCGTCCACTCCGGGACCATCCTGGTCACGCTCGGCCCGCTGACGCTCTCCGCGGGGTCGTTGACGGCCGCCGCGGCGATCGGGCTGCGGATCGTCGCGATCGGGACGCCTGGCGTGGTGCTGCTGGCCTCCACGGACCCGACCGACCTGGGCGACTCCCTCGCGCAGGTGCTGCGCCTGCCCCACCGCTTCGTCATGGGCGGCCTCGCGGCGCTGCGGCTCGTGGACGTCCTCGTCGACGAGTGGCGCCAGCTCGGGCTCGCCCGGCGCGCCCGCGGGCTGGGCGACGACGGGGTGCTCGGCCGCCTCCGAGCCGGGGGGGAGCAGGCGTTCTCCCTGCTGGTGCTCTCCGTGCGGCGCGCCACCGTCCTCGCCACCGCCATGGAGGCCCGGGGCTTCGGCGGGACGCGGCGGACCTGGGCCCGGGAGTCGGTCCTGCGCCCCTCCGACGCCGTGGTGGTGGTCGGCGGCGTGGTGATCGCGGCGACGGCGACGACGGCGGGGGTCCTCGCGGGCACGTGGCGGCTGCTGCTCACCTGAGCGACCTGAGCGCGGCGACCGTCGTGGTGCTCAGGTGACCGTCGCCGACCCGGCCGAGTCCTCGTTGCACGTCCTCGTGGCCGCGCGGAGCTGCGGGTCCAGCTCCTGCAGCTGGTCGACGAGGACCTGCAGGCGCGCCGCGTCGAGCTCCTGGGAGGCGAGGACG
The DNA here is from genome assembly GCA_029258695.1 of Quadrisphaera sp. The sequence continues at coordinate 222 of JARIBR010000275.1, read as the reverse complement.
ATCTGCTCCGTGATGTCGATGACCCGGGCCGAGATCGCCCCCGCCTCGGCGCAGGACTCCGGCACGGTGAGGACGATCCCGGTCGGTGAGGGCTCGGGCGCCGGCGCCGGGGCCGCCCGCTCGCCGATCAGGCCGGCTGCGACGAGGCCGACGACGGCTCCCGCGCCCAGCAGCAGGCCGAGCACGAAGGTCAGCGTCGGCACGACGCGCCGGCGGCGGGGC
>JARIBR010000258.1 GCA_029258695.1 Quadrisphaera sp. | reverse complement strand
CAGTCCAGCACCCGGGGTGTCCTCGGGGTGCTGAACAGCACGCTTGCCCCGGCCGCGGTGGCTCTCACGATCGGGGACTCGGTCGTCGCCGGCCGGGCCGCTGCCGTCCGCCAGCGACCTGGCTTCCGGGAGGTGCGCGTCGCGGTCCACGGGGCGGACGGCCGCGCGTGGGCGGAGCTGGTGGCGTCGGCTGCCGAGCGGTCGTCCTCGCTCAGCGGCCGGCTCGAAGCGGAGCACCTGGAGACCGTCCTGCGCCTGGCGCGCCCTCCGCTGCTGGCCGCCTGGGCGCAGAGCCGTGTGGACAGCTCGGCGCGCCTCGGCCGCGAGCAGGCCGCCTTCCAGGCGCTGCGCCGCTTCGCACGCGACGCTGCCGCGAGCACCACCCCCCTCGGGGGGGCCGGTCCGGCGCCGCTGGAGGCGGTCGACACCCCGGCGTGGAACGCTGACCTCGGCTGGAGGGTGGAGGGGCACAACCGCGCCCTCTGGCTGTGCCCGGCTCCCGCGGGCGCCGAGGTCACGCCGGAGCTCGGCAGGCTCCTCCAGGTCGAGTGGAACCACGACCGTCCGGGGTCGCCGCTGATCGCGGACGGTGACGGTTGGCTGTCCTGGCACAACGCCCCCGAGGAGGTCGGACCCGGCGGTCTCCGGAGGACGACGACGGCGAGCGCGGGCATCGCCGCGAGGTTCGGCCTGGTGGTCGGCGTCGGAGGCTCGCACGCCGGGATCACGGGTCTGTTGCGCTCGGTGGCCGAGGCCAGGCTCGCCGCCCGCTCCACGCCCGCTGCCGCGGACCCGGGCAGCGTGACGTGGTTCGAGCAGCTGGGGGTGCACGCCGCTCTGGCGCGCGTGCCCCTCGACGACCTGGTGGAGGTGGCCGAGCTGTCCTTGCCCCGCCTCGCAGCCAGCCGTGACCGGGCGACGATCGTCGCGACGGTCCTCGCCGTTCTCGACGACGGCGGTTCCCTCGCCGCCGCCTCCGCACGGCTCGGCGTCCACCGGAACACCGTCCTGGCCCGCACCGTGAGGGCCCGCGAGCTGGGTCTCGTGACGGACGACTCCGGCCAGCGCCTCGCGCTCCACCTGCTGTGCCACGCCCTGGCGCAGGTGTGGGGGCAGAGGTGAGCTCGCGACCCGTCCGGGTGCCTCAGCCGTCGACGTCCACCCCGTAGCGGGAGCGGGCGCACGCCGGGGACACGTGGTGGTCCAGCACGTCGGCGAGGACGAGCTCGGGCGCGCGCTCCGAGGCGTTGCCGAAGCCGCCTCCGCCTCCTGTGGCGCACCGCAGGACGTCACCGGCGCGCAACGCCGTCCCGTTCACCTTGAGCAGGCGCCGCTCATCGCCTCGACCGGGGTTGATCACGACCTCGGGGCCGAGGGCGTCCTGCCCGCCGAACAGGCCCCAGCCGGTCTGCAGCGAGCGCTCGAACCAGAGAGACAACGTGCAGTCGGCCATGGCCTCGTACTCGCGCACCACGCCGTTGCCCCCGCGCCACCGACCGGCACCGCCGGAGTCGGCCCGGATGCTGTACTGACGGATCCGTAGCGGGTAGCGGGTCTCGAACACCTCGACGGGGAGGTCCTTGAGCGACCCGTTGACGTTGTTGATCAGGGCGCTCTCCCCGTCGGAGCCCTGCCATCCTCCCCAGCCGCCGACGGTCGCCTCCAGGGTGACGAAGTCACGGTCGGTCCGCGGGTCCCGGCCCGCGGTCAGCACGATCATGGAGTCCCCAAAGCTGGCACCCGCCACCCGCTCCGGCATGACGGGCGCCAGGGCGCGAGCGACCAGGTCGATGAGGAGCCCGAGATGCGAGAAGTACCACTGGCACGCGGCCGGCGGTCTGGCGCCGAGCACCGACCCGTCACGGACCTGCGTGGTCATCGACCGGAACGAGCCACCGTTGCCCGGCAGGTGCGGGCTCACCAGCAGCTTGTACCCCACGCGCAGGGCGGACACCGCCTGCGCGGCGCCGCAGTTGACCGGGCCGGTCTGCTGGTCGGCGCTGCCGCGCACGTCGAAGTCGATGCGGTGGCCGGCGACGGTGATCACCAGGTCGATGGGGATGGGCGACGAGAGGTCGACGCCGTCGTTGTCGAGCACCCCCTCGGCGCGGTAGATCCCGTCGGGGATCGCGGCGATGACCTCTCGCTCGAGCGCCTCGGTCTGGCGGAAGATCTCGTCGCGCGCCGCCTCGAGGGTCTGCGCACCGAAGCGCTCCACCACTTCCTGGAGCCTCTTCTCGCCCATCGTGATGCAGGCGATCATCGCCCTCATGTCGCCGAGGGTGGGGTAGGGAAACCTCACGTTGGTCGCGATGACGTCGATGAGCCCTGCCTGGTCCTGGCCGCTGGCGAGGAGCTTTTGGGGGCCCAGGCGCAACCCCTCCTGGAAAATGCTGGTGGAGTCCATCGACCCGCCGGGATCCTTGGACCCGACGTCGGTCCAGTGCGCGCGGCAGGCCGTGAAGCCGACCAGCCGCGCTCCCACGAAGACCGGCCCGAAGATCGTGATGTCGTTCAGGTGCGTGCCACCCAGGTAGCTGTCGTTGAGGATCCACACGTCACCCGCCTCCCACACGTCGCGTCCGAAGCGCTCCTCCGTAGCGAGGGTGCACGTCTCCAGGTTGCCGAGGAAGATCGGCAGGCCCGCGGACTGCCCGAGGACGCGGTGCTCGGCGTCGAGCAGGGCGACGACGCAGTCCCCGCCCTCGTAGATGATCGGGGTGTACGCCGATCGGATGAGGGTCGCGTTCATGTCCTCGGCGGCGGCGATCAGCGTGTTCCGGATGATCTCGACGGTGACCGCGTCGACCCCGTCACCGTGCTCGGCGCTCACTCGACCTCCTGGGTGTGGATGACCAGCGATCCCGCGGCGTCGACCGTGACGCCGCGGCCCGGGGGGATGATCGTGGTGGCGGTGCTCTCGATGACGACGGCGGGCCCGGCGAAGGAGTGTCCGGCTCCCAGGTCGTCGCGCTCGACGACCAGCGTGTCGAGGCGCTGCCCGTCGAAGACCACCGCACGGTGGGCCTGCGGGAAGCCAGCTCCGTCCGCTGGGGGCCACGTCTGCGGCGCCGGCGTGCCCAGGGCGCCGATCGCTGTGGACCGCAGCGCGACCAGCTCGATCGGCGCGCCGGGGTTGGCGTGGCCGAACCTCGACCGGTGGGCGGCACCGAAGCGTTCGGCCAGCGCAGCGACGAACCCGGCCGTTGCGGGCTCCTGCGCGCTGAGCAAGGGGATCGTCAAGGTGTACTCCTGCGCTGCGTAGCGGACGTCGGCGGCGTGGGTGACCGTCCGGTTCTGCGGAGGCACGCTCTCGTCATCGAGGTCGCCGAGGCCTTTGGCGGCCATCTGGTCCAGGACGGCCGCCATCGCGGGACCGTCCAGGTCGTCGCCCACGCGGAAGTACGGCTCGGCGTAGTCCCTGCGGACCTGGGTTTGCAGCATCCCCCAGGCGGAGAAGGCCCCGGGGAAGCGAGGGACGACGATCTCGGGGATGCCGAGCTCGTCGGCGAGGAAGGCCGCGTGCATGGGGCCGGCCCCGCCGAAGGCCACCAGGCTGGAGGCGCGAGGGTCGATCCCGCGGGAGACGGTGATCGTGCGGATCGCCTGGGCCATCGTGGCGTTGGCGACGTCACAGATGCCTTCGGCCATGGCGGAGGGATCGAGCCCGAAGCAGTCAGCGAGACGTCCCACCGCTGCGAGCGCCGCTCTGGTGTCGAGGCTCATCCGGCCCCCGGCGAACCTCTCCGCGTCGATCCGCCCCAGGACGAGGTTGGCGTCGGTGACCGTGGGCTCGGTGCCCCCGCGGCCGTAGCACGCCGGCCCGGGGCTCGCTCCGGCCGACCGTGGCCCTACGCGAAGCCCGCCTGCCTCGCGCCAGGCGATCGATCCCCCTCCGGCGCCGACGGTGTGGATGTTGACGACGCTCATGAGCATCGGAAGACCTTGGAGCTCCGCCCCCACGGTCACATCGGGGGCTCCGTCGACCACGAGGGAGACATCAAACGAGGTCCCGCCCATGTCGATCCCGATGAGATCCGACCGCGCCGAGGTGCGCGACAGCTCGGTGCAGGCGATCGCGCCACCCACGGGGCCGGACAACAGGGTCTGCAGCGGGCGACGCTGGGCGGACTCCGCTGTGAGGATCCCCCCCGAGGACTGCATGACGTGCAGCGGGACACCTACCCCCTCGTCGTGCAGCCGCGAGCGCAGGTGCCGCAGGTAGTTCCGGACGACCGGCCCGGTGTAGGCCTCGAGGACCGCCGAAGAGGTGCGCTCGTACTCACGCCACTCCCTGGCCACCTCGTGCGACAGGGAGACGGTGAGGTCGTCACCGAGCTCCTCATGGAGCAGCTCACGGACCCGGACCTCGTGCGCCGCGTTGGCGTAGCTGAAGAGCAGCGCGACCGCGACGGCCCCGTGGCCCTCCTCGCGGACGCGCCGGGCAGCGGCTCGCACGGCGTCCTCGTCCAGGGGGACCCGCTCGCTGCCGTCGGCGTCGATGCGTCCGCCGATCCCGACGACGTCTCGACGAGGAACCAGCGGTTCGGGCTTGCGGTAGTGGAGTTCGTACAGGCGGCGACGGGGTCCCCGAGCGATGTGGTAGCTGTCCTCGACGCCGGCTGTCCCCAGCAGCAGCACCTTCGACCCGCGTCGCTCCAGGAAGGCGTTGAGGCCCTGGGTGGTCCCGTGCACCAGGAAGCCGATGTCGGAGGAGGAACGTATCGCGGTCCGAAGGCCGGCGAGCACACCCTCGCTGAGGTCGGCCGGAGTGGTCGAGGTCTTGGTGGCCGTGAACGTCCCGTAGCGCTCGTCGTAGAGGACGACATCGGTGAACGTGCCACCGATGTCCATGGACACGCGGTGCTGCGGCATGGTACCTCTTTCGCGGCTGGGACGCGGACTGTAGGTGCGAGAGGCTGTCCCTGCCGTGTGCTGGCCGCCCAGGGACCTAGCGGATCACCTGGCGACGAGCACAGTGGACAGCTGGTCGATCATCGCGAGGAGGTGGGAGCGACGACGCCCCGTCCACGGCTCAGACCCAGGAGCCCAGCCACATGCGCATCTGCCAGGACGAGTAGGGGATCACCTCCGCGGTCCACACCGGCCAGAAGAACGCCGCAGCGCTGACCGCGGCCACCACCACGGCTCCGGCGACCCCGGCGCCGAGCGCTCGGCGCCGGGGTGGTGCACCCGGCGGACCGAGCGCCATCCCCAGCACGTACGCCAGGCCGAGGGTGAGGAAGGGCACGAAGATCACGGCGTAGAACGTGAAGATCGTCCGCTCCTGATAGACGAACCACGGCAGGTACCCCGCGGCGATCCCGGCGAGGACCGCCCCGGCCCGCCAGTCACGGCGCAGCGCCCACATGAACACCAGCACCAGCACCGCGGCGGTCCCGGCCCACCACACCACCGGGTTGCCCACCGAGCTGATGGCCTTGGAGCACTCCGCCACCGTGCAGCCGCCGACGCCCTTCGTGGGGTCCTCGTAGAAGAACGACGTCGGGCGCCCTTGCACCAGCCAGGACCACGGGTTCGACTGGTACGTGTGAGGCGACGTCAGGCCCACGTGGAAGGAGTACATCTGCCGGTGGTACTCCCACAGCGAGCGCAGCGCCGGCGGCAGCCACCCGATGCCCTCGCCGGGGTTCTCCTGGGCCCACCGCCGCAGGTGCGCGGTGGACGAGGCAAACCACCCGGCCCAGCTCGCCACGTACACGGCCGCCACGGTGGGGAGGATCACCAGCGCCGCGACCACCCCGTCGCCGAGGAAGCGCAGCGGGACGCGCCGCTGGCCGGCAGCCGCTCGCGCGGAGGCGTCCCACAGCACCGTCATCACCGAGAACACCGCGACCACGTAGAGCCC